>JABUSV010000186.1 GCA_021442555.1 Pseudobutyrivibrio sp.
CTGCACGGTCGCCCACCAGAACCTAAATCTGGCGCGTCTGCCAATTCCGCCACACCCGCTTAATCGGAACTTATCAAGCAAAAAAACTAGTAACTCGCGTCCCGATGTCGGCTCATCGACTGTCCTAGATTAACACACTTAAAGACCAGACGCAAGGGAAATTGATCTAAAACTTCAAATATTTATTCATCAAAGGCTTCTTCCATTCGTTCCAACATTCCATCTTCAATAAGCGCTACGGCAATACCTGCAAACTCAGGATCAAACTGTGTTCCCCTACCTGCATTAAGTTGAGATATTACCGTCTCTTTTTTTGCCTTCTCTCTGTATATTCTTGTAGTGTACATTGCATCCAATGCATCTGCCACGGCAATAATTCTTGCAAACAATGGTATCTGCTTGCCCTTGAGCTGATGAGGGTAACCATTTCCATCAAATCTCTCATGATGATACAGTGCGCCTACATCAAGACCCTGGATCGTCTCAAATGCTGACAATATCTTGGCGCCTGCTTCAACGTGGTTCTTCATAACTTCGTATTCCTCGTCAGACAGCCCACTCCTCTTATTGAGAATATTATCTCTGATTCCTATCTTGCCTATATCGTGAAGTCTGGCTGTTGTAGCCAGTTCAGCAAGAGTATCCTCTGTCAGTCCATAGGCTCTGCCTATCTCTACTGAGTAGAATGCAACATGTTCGGAATGTCTATGGGTATACTCATCTCTGGCATCCAAAGCACTGGTAATGGAAGTGATTGTCTCCAAAGACAGACGCTCAACTCTCTTCTTTTCTCTGCCTACAGCCTCCTCTAATTCGTACTTACGATTAACCTCTGATAAAAGCGCACCTTTGCTCTTGTAACCAATAAGAAAAGCTAAAGAGAAACAGCAAATATACATCAATGGAAATCTGCTGGTTACCTCAACAGGATACTGATATGGCATATAGTTCCTGATTGGAGTCCAAAAGCTGAATATCACAAGACACGCAAAATATGTTCCTACCATCAATCCCTGCTTGAAATTAAACAAAGACATATACACAAAAGGAATCACAAGTATCCAGTAGATTGCTGTTCCCTTGGTACTTCCATCAATGAAAAGATATGTGAACAGAATCACAAACCCCATCAGAATCATGTTACGCACAATAACATCATTGTAGAAGAATATAGCCACCAACCATGAAATTGCAAAAATAAGCACTGCTACTACAGATACTATAGATACATTTGCGTTATTCAAGGTGTATGAATTGATAAGAGCCATCACCGAAGTGACTATAATCATCAGTACACCAGCGAATTGGAAGGTCTTCTTCTCCCTGCGCTTATAGTCCTCTGTATCTATCTCAGCATTAATAAACGCTATTAACTTTTCTATTTTCTCACTCACTGTAGCCACTCTATCCCTGTAATCCTCTTGATTGACGATCCATGTCCTCGATTACAATATCATATATCTCGCCGAGTGTACTGCAGTACTGCAAAACAAGCCAAGGCTCGTTGGTGTGATAATGTATCTTGATAGGGTCTCCGTCGCCGCCAACTGCAAGCAGACAGTCGCCCTTAAAATTGTTGGAAATGTAATCAAATACCTCATCTTCATCAAGATCATCACCATCTATCAGTAACTGAGTGTCATATCTGAACTCCGACATTCCCTCGTCATTATCATCTCCATTCATCCATGATTGTACTTCTGACATTATTCGTCCTCCCTGTTATCGTTTCGTCACTTTTAACCATTTCTATTAATATACCAAATTTAGCATTTTAATACAAATACCTTGAAATTTATGATATTTCTGCTATTATGTTGAAGTCTATGTAATTGTAGTTTTATGTAGGAAAGGATAATTATGATTCAAGCTAGTAATATAGCTCTTCGTTTTGGAAAAAAAGCACTTTTCGAAGAGGTTAATGTAAAGTTTGTGGAAGGCAACTGCTATGGTATTATCGGAGCCAACGGAGCAGGTAAGTCTACATTTCTCAAGATTCTTTCAGGTCAGCTAGAGCCTACCAACGGTGAGATAATCATGACACCAGGTAACAGACTCTCTTTCTTGGAGCAGGATCACTTCAAATACGATGAATATACAGTACTTGATACAGTTATCATGGGTAACCAGCGTCTCTACGAGATCATGAAGGAAAAGGATGCTATCTACATGAAGGAAGACTTCTCTGACGAAGATGGTATTCGCGCCGCCGAATTAGAGACAGAGTTTGCTGAGATGGATGGTTGGAACGCAGAGGCAGATGCCGCTACTCTTCTCAACGGTCTTGGTGTAGAGACAGAATATCACTACACTGTTATGGCTGACATGCCAGGCGCCCTCAAGGTCAAGGTTCTTCTTGCAAGAGCACTCTTCGGCAACCCTGATGTTCTCCTTTTGGATGAGCCTACCAACCACCTTGATTTGGATGCCATTGCATGGTTAGAGGAGTTCCTTATCAACTTCGAAAACACAGTTATCGTTGTATCCCATGACCGTTACTTCCTTAACAAGGTTTGTACTCAGATTGCAGATATTGATTATGGTAAGATTCAGCTTTATGCTGGTAACTACGATTTCTGGTATCAGTCATCACAGCTCATTATCCAGCAGCGTAAGGAAGCCAACAAGAAAAAGGAAGAGCAGATTAAGGAATTACAGGAATTCATTCAGCGATTCTCTGCTAATGCTTCCAAGTCAAAGCAGGCTACATCTCGTAAGCGTGCCCTTGAAAAAATCGAGCTTGACGACATCAAGCCATCAAGCCGTAAATATCCATATATTGACTTTAGGCCAAAGAGAGATATTGGTAACGAAGTTCTTATGGTTGAAAACCTTACCAAATCTATCGATGGCGAGCTCATCTTGGATCATGTATCCTTTAACGTAGGTCGTGAGGATAAGATTGCTCTAGTTGGTTCTAACGAAAAAGCAAAGACCGTACTCTTCCAGATTCTTGCTGGCGAGATGGAGCCAGATGAAGGTAATTACAAGTGGGGTGTTACAACCTCACAGTCATATTTCCCTAAGGACAATACTGAGATTTTCTCAAATGACCTTCTCATTGTTGACTGGCTGACTCAGTACTCAGAGATTAAGGATGCTACCTATGTACGTCAGTTCTTAGGACGTATGCTTTTCCCAGGAGAAGCAGGTGTTAAGAAGATGAAAGTATTATCAGGTGGTGAAAAGGTACGTGTTCTCTTAGCTCGTATGATGATTGAAAACTCCAACATCCTTATGCTCAACGAGCCTACTGACCACTTGGATATGGAATCAATCTCAGCACTTAATACAGGACTTCAGAAGTTCTCTGGCGTTATTATCTTCTCTTCTCGTGACCACGAGATCGTGCAGACAACTGCCAATCGTATTATCGAGATTCTGCCTAATGGAACCATCATCGACAAGATGACCACATATGACGAGTATCTGGATTCAGATGAGATGGCTCGTAAGCGTACAATCGTTGAGCTTTCTGATGACGAGCTTGCAGATGATTAATATTTATACAGATTATTAAAGCCCTGGCTATTTTGCCAGGGCTTTTTCTATACTTCCAGTAATCTGTTTTGTAACCAAACGAAGAGCAATAACTGCTATCAATATTTCCACAGCATCTATTAGAGCAATAAACATAACCTGATATGTTTCAAGATAAATACCCATATATTTATCAGCATTCATCACTATAATCACATGATGCACCAAGTATATATCGTAGGTATACCCCGCAATAAACTTTACCACGCCGTTAACCTTTTTATGCTTTTCAAACACATCACTCAATGAAAGAAACAGCAAGAACACCATTAATGATACTATGGTAATCTTAAATCCCATAGGGATAATAATGTCAATAGTGGATACTCTGCAAAAAATAATACCTGCAAGGCACACATATCCTATTTTTTTATTTATCCTTTCGTATGTTAAGGCAAGACACATTCCAAGGAAGAATTCAAAGCCCTTGAGAATGGGATTCATATGAACCTCAATTGTATACATTAGATAATAATTGACTGAAAGTCCTGCATAAACAACAAAAGCAATAAAGCATGTAATCTTTGGATGCTTAAGAAGCGCGCATCTTAACAGTGGAAAAATCAGATAAAGCACCATAAGATTGCCTAAGAACCACTCTCCTATACCAAGAGTTGTAGTAGGCATACCCAGCATACTAATCCATTCATCCATGCCAAACAAAGTAAAGATAAAGGTTTTCTTGCTGACAAATCCAAGTGGCCATCCCTTGCACGCTACAGCTCTGCACACAAATACGTATGCATAGGTTATCCAAAAAGGAAGCAGTATTTTTGTCACGCGACTATAATAATATCCTTTTAGGTCAAACTTATCCTTTGTAGACAACATCAGCCCAAAGCCTGAGAGCATAAAAAACACACCTACTGCCATGGTGGCCATGTGCATATTGGTACTGCCTGTTATAATGTAATAATCCCTGGGAGCATATGAGCCATTAATATTCAGATGTACGAAAAAATGGTAGATTATAATACAAAAAAACGCTACCACTCTCATACAATCCAAAGAATATATCCTTTTGTTTTTCAATATCATTAACCTCTGCAATCAAGTAAAGTTACCTAGTAATTATATATTATGGTTGCCAATATCGCCATAAACAGATACAGTATTTTTAAACTTTTACAGGAGATCCTTATGCTTATCAGAATAATCGAAAAAAAAGATGACGCCATAATAGCATCTATTATCCGACAGTGCCTTATAGAATACGGTGGAGACCACAGACCCGACACCGCGTGGGCTGACCCATTTCTGGATAGATTTTCAGAAGTATATATACATGATAACAACTGTTACTGGGTTGCAGAAAATGAAGATGGTCAGGTTATTGCTGGTGTAGGCATCGGCCCTCTTAATGGAAAAGAAGGTATATGCGAGCTTCAAAAGATGTATTGTCTTCCAGAGTACAGAGGATGCGGCATCGCTCAAAAGCTGCTTGATACCGCCTTGGATTTTGCAAAACAGCAATACGCAAGCTGTTATCTTGAGACAATGCAAAATATGGACCGAGCCAAATCCTTCTATGAAAAAAATGGCTTTGCCCATACCTGTGAGACAATCGGAAACACCGGTCACTGTGGTTGCGATTATCATTATATTTTACATTTCAATCATAATTAATAGCACAGCACGTTGCCTACCTCTGTAGACTTGTTCTTATCAAAGACTATTACTGCTCCAAAACCTAAGCATCCATCAGCTTTTACAAGATCTGTAGGAGAATTTATCTCCTGGTGGCAGATGGTAGCAACATAAGCTGTCTTGTCTGTGGAAATTTTTATCCCTTCTGCCATATAATCTTCATATGTACAGCCCTTAAGGGCTGACTCTATCGGTATCTTTTCTATTTTATAATCATCTAACCTTCCATGCTCTATCGTATGCACAACAATGATATTGGTACAGGTGGATTCACCTTGCCATTCATATACTATGGTCTTGTTGACAGTTTCATGATTATAGCTACGGGATATATGTGTATCAATTATAGTAGTTGTTGTATTTGGAGTAATGAAATCCAACACTGTGTCTGCCTTAATACCTCGATATATTGCGCGATTATCACAAAGCTCCACCGTGCCATGTTCGTTAAAATGCAGATATCCCTGATACTTGTGTGCACTGTTGGCATAGCACTCATCCACAATTATATATGTACTTATACCCTTAATATGAATGATTTTTCTATTAATGAACACTCCCAAGTCCATCATGTAGCCGAGATGTCCACCCTGAACAAATTCATATTTATCTAAGAATCTATATTGCTGTTTTACAGGAGCAGAAAGCTTACTGCACTCCCAGGAATCCTTGTTTACGGTAAAATACTTTCCATCCACAATAATGGTATTGTGAGCTGTCGGATTCTTGTACTCATTACGCTTATCCCCCCATACATAGGTATACCGCCCGCTGTCCATCAGCACATCCTCGCCCTTTGCGATTATGTCAAAATGAAGCTGGTCGGAATGACCATGACCTGCACCTATGGTACCGCAGTGAAATCTAAGTACATTAGCATCCTCCTCCCAACTGCTTCTGAAAAAATAGTTTCCTGTGTCCTCCATTGCAACAGAGGTAAAAGAAGGATTCGTCTTTTTCATTGACTCAAATACACGGATTCCTTCGATTCCTACTTCCCAAACGGTCTCAAAATCCACTATTTCCTTTGCCCCTGATTTTAAAACCGGATCTTCAAAGGCTATAGCGGCTTTGCATAGGTACTGGCTCATATCAAAATCATCGCTGTCACCCATCATAAACTCATGATGATCAGGCTTCATCCATTTGAGGTCTGCCATAGCCATATTATACACAGTGTCAAGAATGGATTGCGGCAAATCAAATCCCTTTCTCTTTGCAATAATAACCACATCCAACAAGTCCTTAAGCACCTCATTATGGTACATGGGAGACTGTTCCCATTCAGCTCCGTCAGGCATAATTGACATACGGCATAGCTTGTCCAGGTGATCTATCGCTATATTTCTGTACTCTCTTGACTCATCATCTTCTGGCAGAGTCAAAGAAATCAAGAAAAGACCATGGTTTTCAATAACACCCCAGTTGCTTATCAATCTGTAAGCGTTATGCATGGAAATAATGTATTTGGCATGAACTCTAAGGCAGTCATACATAAGCTTTTTTAGTTCATCAGTAACATTTGGACTGTCTTTAAACAATTCAAAAGCATGTGTCCAGTAATCTCCTCTAAACCCTGCCTCTAAGATACGCCAGGTTGTGGTCTTGCTGGACTCTGTAAAAGGACAGCTAAGAATCCAATCCTCTAACATATCAGCATAGGCGATGGCATATTTTTCATCCAGGGTAATCTGATAGGCCTGTCCCATGGTAATAAAACAGCGGTGACGATTAAACTGCCAGACATACTCCTGATCATCAGCTGGCTTCCACTCCCAGTCGATTTTTCTACCATAAGTCATTACGTCGTCTATCTGCTCTAAATCATTTTCAGTGTTAAATAAAAACTCATGACGGCAGAACATGTCTGCATATTTTATCACAGCTTCTGTTTTGTCTTTATGATATTTTTTGCAATAGTTAACCAGTTCTTCCATACCCTAACCCTTGTCAGCTCTACCAATACTGATTCCAGTCCTTGCTCATTCTGGTAAGAGCTTCCATATAAAAATAGTCGCCCCAGCTGTTACACTCATCAACTCCATAGTGATTACAGGTGTTATATGGACTGTGATTCGAATATGTGCTGTGTAGCACAAGACCATTTGATTTATTAACATCCTTCACCTGATAATTATCATATAAGGATTTCAACAGACATCCTGCTATAGCCATGTACTCTGCAGCCTTTTCATCGGATACATACTTGGCCATTTCCAGCAGGCCACATGCTACTATTGATGCACTCGAGCTGTCTTTTGGCTGTTGATCACCATCGGTAAATTCCAAATCCCAATACGGAATCAGATCCTGTGGCAGATGATTTAAAAAATACTGCAACACTCCATCAAATTTTTCTATGTACTCTTCCTCCCTGGTATAACGATAGGCACAAGCCATACCGTACACTCCCCATGCCTGTCCTCTGGCCCAGGCTGAGCCATCTTGATAGCCCTGACAGGTACTGCCATGGCTGGGTTTACCCGTATTTATGTCAAAATAAAATGTATGCCAGGTAGAGTAATCTTCCCGAATAACATTATCTACGGCAGTCTGTATATGCTTTTGGGCAATATCCCTGTACTTATTATCACCCGTTACCTCTGTGGCCCAATATAAAAGCGGCAGGTTCAACAGACAGTCAATGATTAATCTGTAATTTTCAGGCTCATCCATTGACCCCCAGGCCTGAATAAAATTACCTACACCGTGAAATCTCGTTATCAGCTGGTCAGCAGCCATAATAGCTGCTTCCTTGGCTCTCTCATCTTTTGTAAGCTTGTAAGCTGCAACACAGGATGGTGTATAAAGAAACCCCATATCATGATGGTCTACCGCTACCTTATTTTTGATTCTCTGATAAAAGGATTCCACTTGAATCTTAGCTGCCTCATGAAGCTTATTTGCCTCATCTGTTCTTTCATGCTCCAATGCCCACTCATAGGATAACCACAGCTCACCAGTCCAGAATCCGCAAGTCCAGTCTGTGTTGTCTATTTCCTGGTAAAAGCCATCTACACTATATGCGTTTTGGAATTTATACGTGAACTTGGGCAGATTATTTATTACCTGATTAAGGCAAAAATCCATAGCCTCTTCTATTTCACCACTCTTTATCTTCGGGTTACCAAAAGTATCCATTTTCTTCTCCCATTGCTCTCGTTATTTATAGTCTACGTCTGGAATATTGTTCCATCTATGCCTCATGGCATGAGCAGCAAGCTTAGGTTTTCTTTCTCTGGTAAACAATCCCTTTTTATTACCACCTGCTCTCATAGGACCTTGAATCGTACCAAAATCGGCAAAGTTCCACATCTGCTCCCCTATGATAAAATCACGCTTGTCGAAGGCTTCACCATAGGCAAGTAAAAACTGAGCCTGATACTCCTCTGAAAACATCTCTGGTACAGTTGCATGCATGCCCGACACTGTGTCGGCGCCATACTCTGTCAGCATAACAGGTTTATTCTGCTGCTCCCAAAAATCCAGTTCCAGATTAAGAGCATACATGGCGGCATCCAAATCGCCCGACAGATTATACCAGCCATAATACCTGTTAAGACATACTACATCCATGGTTCTCGCAACTATATCCCTGGTGTAATCGTTCTGAGAACATACAAAGGTGACAGGTCTGTTTTGTCTGTCAAGACTATGGGTATAATCGTATAGACTGTGCCAATATTCATATGCTTCCCTAGGATACGACTCAGTGTCGGGCTCATTGCCCATTGACCACATAATGACGCAAGGGTGATTTTTATCTCTAGCTATCATATCTTTTATCACATCCTCATGATGGGCTCTGATATCAAGAACCTCATATGGGTTAGCTTGGCCTGCAGCGATACCAACAGCAGGAGTCTCGTCTATAATCAGTATTCCCTCTCTGTCACACAGATCATACATCTCCTCCGCATATGGATAGTGACTGGTCCTGAAGGAATTAGCGCCAAGCCAGTGAATCAGACCTGCATCCTTCACATCATATGTCAAATCAAAGCCTCTGCCCTTAATATGACTGTCTTCGTGTTTTCCAAAGCCCTTGAAGTATACTGGTTGGTTGTTAAGCAAAAACTGCTTTCCTCTAACCTCTATGGTTCTGATACCAACACTTAGACTGTAGAAATCACTTGTGTTGGAAAGCTCTAATGTATAAAGATATGCATTTTCTTTTCCTATTGACCATAGCTTCGCATCCTTTACCATAATACTGCCGTTATCTGAGGTAGCTACAACGCTACCCCTCTTATCTTTGAGGGTAGCAAAAACTGTTTCATCATTATCGCAAAGAGCATAGTAACTAATCACGCCATCTCTTCCTACAATATCCGTCACCACTGTAATGTCCTTGATATATCCTGTCTTTGGCGTAGTATATATTCTCACAGAACGATTAAGTCCCGCATAATTAAAGAAATCAAAATTAGGAAGATTGATATCCGCCTGATATTCCTTACCCTTTTGAACACTTGGAACCTGTGCATTATCTGAACCAAAGAAAGCCCCTTTCAACTTATCATTCCCCACCGGCAAAGTGGTGCTGTTAACCCTGTTGTCCACCACAACAGATATTGTAAACTCCACTCCAACGCTAACCTTTTTAGTAATATCTATCTCAAATGGAAGATATCCCCCTTTGTGAGTAGTAATAAGCTCACTGTTAATATATACTCTTGCTGAATTTGTCACTGCATCAAATCTAAGTAAAAGTCGCTGAGCTTCCATAATCTTTGGCAAAGTAAAGCTTCTTTGATACAAGGACTCTCCTGCGAATCTTCTATACGCCTTGTCTTCCTTCTGATCGTTATATGAAGCAGGAACAGCAATCCACTCAAAGTCAGAGGTTAATATATCCCCCGGATTGTAGTTAAAGCCATCATTAATAAGTCTGAATTTCCATAAGCCATCCAGTGAAAATACACTGCGACAGCTGTTTGTCTGTGGATATAACATAGTATTCCCTCCTGTACATATATCACTTTATTCGACCTTGCGCCTTATCACAATTCAAAATCTTATCCATAATATATAATTTTATACAATAAAAAAGAGTTGTCCGTTATTGGACAACTCCTGTAAGCAATTTATCTTAATTTACTTTCTACAAAGCTGTATATCTCATCTGCCTTGGCACTACCCTGTAATACAAGTTCATCAAGCTCAGCCTCGGTTTTGGCTCTAAGCTCTTCATCCTTCATAAGCTTGGTATTAATGAGAACATTGAGCTTGGCGCCTTCCATGGCCGCCTTGCAAAATGCTGCAGCACACCCCGCATCTGAGACAGCTATCACAGAACCTTTTTTTGCATATATCTCAATAAGCTCCAAGGCTTCAACAGAAACCCGAACTATCTCAAGAGGAACCAGCGCCGCATCCACTAATGCAGCCTGTAGTACCCTTTCCTTTTCAGCCGCCTCCTGAGGAGTATCCTTGGGCATACCATAGGCCAAAGATAAAGGATAAAAAACCTCTGCATCCCTTTCTACAAGTCTTTCCAGCTTTAATCTAAGCTCGGCAGACCTTTGGTTAAGCTCTATAATCTCAGCTTCAACATCTGCATATTTCTTTTTACCAACAGTAAGGGAACCCACCATGTTGCCTAATGCAACACCTATGGCACCAACATATGCACTGGCACCTCCACCTCCTGGAACAGGTTCCTTGGTAGATAATACATCTGTAAACTGGGAAAGTGACTTTTCTAACATGCGACCCTCACTAACTAATTATTGAAATACTCTTTAAACTCAGTGTATCCGTCGTTAGCTAACTGCTCCTTTTGGAACTTCTTGTTCTTGTTCATACGAACGACAAGAACTGTCTGCCCCTGAGTTCTCGCAGCCTTGGCTTCCTGCATAATCTGCGCAACCTTTGCAGCATCACAGCCTTTTTCTATAAGATAAGCCACCTTGGTAGCTGCTCCTGGTACCTTAAAGCCCTGCTCCATAAGAAGGAGAATAATTCTCTCAAAGCCTATTGAAAAACCACAGGCTGGAGTATTCTGACCTGTAAAGTTACCAATCATCTTGTCGTAACGTCCGCCACCACCGCAGCTTCCGCCAAATTCTGGAATAGCAATCTCAAAAATAGTACCTGTATAGTAGCTCATACCACGCACCAAAGTAGGATCAAATACCAGCTCAAACTGCGCTTCCTTGGTTGCATCCACTGCTATGGCAATCTCAGACATCCAATCTGCTACTTCTTTTTCAAGATATGCTCCAAGATTATCCAAAAGAAGCTGCATGCCTTCTTTTACATCCTTAACGCCCTCTAGTAATGAGAAGATAGCAACATACTTTGAAATAGACTCCTGAGAGAAGCCCTGCTCTAAAAGCTCTGCCGAAACGCCTTCTAAACCAATCTTGTCCATCTTGTCTAAGGTAATAAAGATAGAATCGTAGTCCTTCTCTTCAAAGCCTGCATATGCTGCCATTGCCTTGAGAATGCGTCGTTCGTTGATTCTGATTTCAAAATTCTTAAAACCAATTCTGCCAAGAGTAGTTGTAGTGGCAAGAATAAGCTCTATCTCAGCCAAATTGCTTGGCTCTCCTAAAATATCTATATCACACTGGGTGAACTGTCTGTATCGTCCACGCTGCGGTCTGTCAGCTCTCCATACCGAACCAATCTGAAGGGCCTTAAATGGAGAAGAAAGCTCATTGGCATGATTGCTGTAGAATCTGCAAAGAGGTACTGTAAGGTCATATCTCATACCAAAATCAACAACCTCTTCCTCTGTTGTAGCCTCTGCAATGTTTAGCTTCTCCCCTCTCTTCATTACTTTGAAGATAAGCTTTTCGTTTTCACCGCCCTGCTTGTTGCTAAGATTGCCAATAGACTCCATAGCAGGTGTCTCGATAGGAGTAAATCCAAAAGAGCGATATGTTTCCTTGATTATAGAGGTAACATAATCTCTTACCTCCATCTCATAAGGCATAATGTCCTTCATTCCATTAACTGGTTTTTTATTTAAAGCCATGATATATCCTTTCTAATTCAACAAATCCTAATAATATTACCATATTTTCCTTAGTTATCAACGCCAAAGAGCTGTCTTTTTCTATCAATCATCTCGTCGATTCGCTCAATGTACAATTGAACATCCTTGACATTCTCGCATCTTGCAGTGCTCTTGTCGGGAAGTATCTTCTTGCAGGAAGTTCCAGCTCCCAAAGCGACTATATCCTGAATCTCTTCCATGATAAGAATATTGTAAATGCCCTCCTTGCCCAAGGCAGAGTAACCAATGTTTTCAAGATTTGCCGCAATATTCTTTTGACGATACAGATAATAAGCTTCAAGCCCCAGATTCTTGGCAGCTTTTTCTGCCGCGTCCATATGAGCCTGAGAATTCTCTATCAGATAATCGTCATAAGCTTCTTTATCTATGTTAAGCTTGGAAGAATGCTTCAACGCAAGAGAATGAATGGTTAAACTGTCAGGCTTAAGTTTGGATACCTCTTGTAATGTATATTGAACATCTTCAATAGTCTCGCCAGGTAGCCCCAAAATTAAATCCATATTTATATTCTGAAAATCATATTCTCTGGCCCAAGCCATTACTTTAACAATATCATCCACCGTATGATGTCGACCGATTAGCTTAAGCGTCTTATCGTTCATGGTCTGTGGATTAACAGATATTCTAGTAATTGGATGAGATTTGATAATTCCAAGCTTCTCTCTTGTAATGGAATCAGGTCTTCCTGCTTCTATTGTATATTCCTTTAGATTCTTTGTATCAAAATATCTGTCTATGGTATCCAAAAGAACAGCCAGATGTTCTTCATCCAAGGATGTAGGTGTCCCACCCCCTATATAGATGGTATCTAATGTTTTCTTAGAAAAAGCCTTTGAAGTATACTCCATTTCTTTTTCAAGGCATTTCAAATAATCGTCCACCCACTTGCGATATGCTGCATATGGGTAGGATGTGAACGAACAATACAAACAAGTACTTGGGCAAAATGGTATACCAATGTACAGCGAATATCCATTGTCATAGTCTATTTTTTTTAGAATCTCATGTTCATGGTGCGATACCTGAAGACAAAGTTCTGTTTTCTCATCACTGGTGAGATATGTAGACTTCATATAGTCTCTGATTTCCTGATCTGTAGCCCCATCCATAATCATTTTCAGACTAATTTTGGTTGGTCTGATTCCTGTAAGGGTTCCCCAAGGCAGGTCCGTTCCTGTTCTCTTCTGAAGATAATTATAAACAGCAAGCTTAAGCCTGTTTTTTGTATCCGGACGATTGGAGTAATCTATTGGAACTTCTGCGCCATTGAGCAGAAGCTTATCCTCAAAATATTCTACAGAAAATGAAAAAGATATCTCTTCATTGCCCTCATACTCTCCTGGAGCAATAATAACCTGCTCCTTTGGGTAAAAAGCCTTCACCAATGAATAGATATCATATTCAAAATTAGATTTGTTAAGTTTACAGTATATCAAATTACACTAAATACGGATTATACACCCGTTCCTCTTCTATTGTTGTTGGTTCATTATGACCAGGATAACATATAGTATCTCCTGGTAAAATCATAAGCTTTTCCTTAACAGAATTAACAAGCTGACTCATGGAGCCCCCAATAAAGTCAGTACGTCCGATAGAGCCACAAAACAGTGAATCACCGGTAAAAACAGTACCCTCATATGGGAAATAATAGCAGCATCCACCTGTAGTATGTCCTGGTGTAAGAAGCATTCTAAACTTAAATCCTGCCAATTCAAGCTCCTGCTCATCTTTTAATAATACATCTGCTCGATACTCTGTTGGAGTTCCAAGCCAATCAGATAAATTAATTCTAGAATTAATAAGCGTTCCGCTTTCTGCACCTGCTGCATATATCTGGATATCATAATGGTCAGCCAGTTCCTCACTTGCCCCTGCATGATCAAAATGACCATGGGTAAGAAGTATGGCAACAGGCTTTACCTGAAGCTTAGTTATCTCATCCATGATTCGAGTCGCCTCATCTCCTGGATCGATAATCAGCCCCTCAAGAGTCTTTTCATTATAAGCTACATAACAATTGGTAGCACATACGCTAACTATTATATTTTTGACCTTCATGTATATTAGCCTCTGGACCTCTCCACATCTATAATGCCAGGTATCTGGCGTATCTTTTCTACCAGTGAACTAAGTTGTCCCTTACCATTTATTCCAAAGGATATAGTGATGGTAGCCACTCCCTGCTTACTGGTCTTGCTGTGAATCGCCTCAATATCTATATCACGTTCTGTAAATGTACGTGTCAAATCAACCAATAGACCTGTACGATTGTTGCTGTATATCTTGATTTCCGTAAGATAAACATCACCTGATTCGTTGTTAACGCCATCTGCCCACTCTGCCTCTATAAGACGCATAGCCTCAAAGCTTGGAAGATTGATCATGTTAACACAATCTGTACGGTGAATGGAAACACCACGCCCTCTGGTGACAAAGCCTACTATCTCATCTCCTGGTACCGGGTTGCAGCATTTTGAAAAACGAACAGATACGTCATGTATACCATTAACAGTAATACCATTTTTTGACTTGGTCTGCCTCTTCTTGGAATAATCTGCATCCTTATCGCCTGAATGTTCTGCCAGAATATCTGCATCTGTAACCAAAACAGGATGGTCCTTCTGATATGCATTGTACATACGATTGATTACAGCGCCTTCCTTGATGGCACCCTGTCCTATGGCAGACAGGCAGTCATCCCAACTGTGGAAGCCATATTTGTTCTTGATGCGCTCCTGATATTCAGGAATATTAAGCTTGGAAAACTCATAGCCCTTTGCCTTGGCTGAGGCTACCAACAATTCCTTGCCTTTTGCTATGTTTTCTTCCTTGGACTCATTTCTGAACCACTGATTAATCTTGTTCTTTGCCTGACCAGAAGCCACGATGTTAAGCCAGTCACGGCTAGGTCCCTTGGCATTCTGGGAAGTGATAATGTCGATTCTGTCTCCGTTTTGAATCTTATAGTCGATAGGTACAAGTCGTCCATTAACCTTGGCTCCAACCATCTTGTTACCTACAGCTGAATGAATGGCATAAGCAAAATCTATAGGAGTAGAACCTGTAGGAAGATTCTTGACATCACCTGTCGGAGTAAAGCAAAATACCGTATCCGAGAATAAATTTAAATCCGACTTTAACAAAGACGAAAATTCTCTGTTATCCTGAATATCCTGTTGCCACTCGAGAATCTCACGAAGCCAGCTAAGCTTTGCCTCCTCACCTACTACTGTAGAGCCCTCTCCAGACTCCTTATACTTCCAATGAGCGGCGATACCATACTCAGATGTACGGTGCATCTCATATGTACGAATCTGTATCTCAAATGGAGTTCCACTAGGTCCAATAACCGTAGTATGCAACGACTGGTACATATTAGGCTTTGGCATAGCGATATAATCTTTGAAGCGTCCTGGAATAGGTGTATATTTCTCATGAATAACACCAAGGGCTGCATAACAGTCCTTAATATCCTTTACCAGAATACGAATAGCAAACAGGTCATATATCTGTTCAATGGTCTTGTTTTGATTGACCATTTTTTTATAAATACTAAAGAAGTGCTTGGCTCTGCCATAAGTTTCAGCATTGATACCTGCATCCCTAATAGCTTTATCAACCTCATCTACCAGAGTCTGTATATAATCCTCTCGCTGGTTCTTGCGAAGAGCAATCTTTTCTACCAGATCATAATAAGCATCAGGCTCGATATATTTTAAGGACAAATCCTCCAGCTCAATCTTAACCTTACTGATACCAAGTCTTTGCGCCAAAGGAGCGTAGATTTCCATGGTTTCTCTGGCTTTTTCCTTTTGCTTCTCAGGTATCATGAACTTGAGAGTACGCATATTGTGCAGTCTGTCTGCCAATTTGATAAGAATAACTCTGATATCCTTGGCCATGGCAAGGAACATCTTACGAAGATTCTCCGCCTGAACTTCTACCTTATCTGCGTTATATGACAACTGTCCCAACTTAGTGACACCATCTACAAGCTCTGCAACTTCTGGAGAAAAAGCTTCAGCTATCTCCTCCTTGGTCATAACAGTATCCTCTACAACATCATGCAGAATACCTGCTACGATAGTCTCTTTATCAAGCTCCAAATCAGCAAGAATAATAGCCACGCAAAGTGGATGTATGATATATGGCTCTCCAGACTTTCTAACCTGACCCTCATGAGCGTCACGAGCTATCTTATAAGCCTTTTCAACCATGGATATATCTGCATTTGGGTGATATTTGAGGATACGATCTATAAGCTCCTTGTGAAGCTTTTCCTCACTAACGAAATCTGAAGTGGCTACAATCAGCTGAGTAGACGCGGCGATATCCTGTTCCATCATCTCTAAATCTTTTTTAGAAAATTCTGCCATAAATCTCACCGCCTCTCGTTCGCAAAAGGTAACCGCTCTCGTACTAGAAAAAATTATATGCTATTATATCCCTCATTCCCTATAAAATCAAGGTTTGTCGTACTTCAAATTGTCTTTTTTTCTAACACTGATATAATGGAATAAGAAAGGATAGTTTCCATGAAAAAATTTATCAAATCGTTATTCACAACAATTATTTTATTGATAGTAACAGTTGTTGCATTTGAATTCTCACATCTCAATACAATTCCATCTGATTTATTTAAAACTAACGAGGAATCAGTTTCTGTCACACCCACTCCTGTCCCTATGACTACTGACTCATACAAGGAACAAAAAAACGAAAACGAAATCGAAGTAAACGGACAAGCCTACACCATCACTCCTCTTACTATTACCATGTATGCTTTTGACGATTTTGACTTATACCCTACACCTGATGACAGTCAAAATTGCATACTAAAGATCTACTATAATGATAGTGTAGATGTAACGGGAGAAGTAACTATTGATGATGCATCATGGTATAAAATCACATCCGGTGATTATACAGGCTTTGTTCAATCTGAAATGCTGATGGATGAGCCAATCACTCTGCCAATACCATATCCTGCTGTTATGCCACAGCCTGCCACTCAAAAAGACATTTTATTTATCGGTAACAGTATTACGATCTATCCAGCCACTGAAGACTGGTGGGGAGAAACCCATGGCATGGGCTCCTCGTCCATGGACAAGGACTGGGTGCACCTTACAGTAGCAGCCACAGGAAAAGGAGCCTACGATGTAACTTCCTTGCGCACTTGGGAATTCTCCAAAGAGCGTAACAATGAGCTTACAGTCCTTGAGCCCCTGTTATCTGCCAACAAATACAGTTACACTGTAATAATGCTTGGTGAAAACTGCAACGCGCACCTTTACACCCTCACAGGTGACATGTGTGATCTTGTAAAATACATCAAAGCCTTCAACCCTGACACCAAGGTGGTTCTCATCGACAACTTCTGGGCGTCCTCTACCCTGACTTCAGTCAAGAAAAATGTATGCTCATCTACAGGCGCTGACTTTATAGATCTAAGTGCTGTCTCTTCCAACCCCGACTACCAATGGAAGGAAGGCGACATCTTCACCACCGCAGATGGCCGCGAGTACACCATCAACAGATTTTTAGCCAAGCATCCCAACGACGCTGGCTACCAAGCCATCGCCGACCAGGTTATAGCCTACTTTAACCGCTGAACATCCAATGAACTTGTACGTCATATACGCACAAGTTTACCTAAAAAGCTATCAGTGCTTCAAGGGTCTCTAGTGCTCATCATCTCGCAACGAAAATCCGCACTAGAGACTCCTTAAAGCCCTTGATAGCTTATATTAATCAAAGGTTGTGCGTATAGGACGAACTATTGAAGCAGGGTGCCCCGCGTTTAAAGAACACAAACAATAAGAAAAGGAAGCCTGCGGCTCCCTTTTTAACTTTAAGCGACTTCGCCGAAGTCTCGTCTATAATTTGTTGCGCAAATTATCTCCTAGGGTTAGTTGGTAGGTTGAACCAGACGTCGGTCTGTGTCAAAGACCTCGGCGATGGCACGAAACATATGGACGATTGCTTTTCCATTGTCGGTGAGCTGGTATTTACCAGGCTCTACTTCTACCAGGTTTTTAGAGACGACTTGTTCGTTGAAACGCTTTTCGAAGGCCTGGTATTCGTCGACGTATATGTCCACAAAGACGTCTCGTACATCTTCCTGGGTGTAGAGATGGTCATCATGACTTTCCATATAGCTTAAAGTAAAGACCGACACTGAGCGCTCCACTGTAACAGGTATCAGTGTAAAAAATACTGTGTTGACACAACAGAATCCCACAAACATGACAAATACATCTTTGCCGGTTAGACCTATATTACTCCATTTTTTCTTGGCAAATGCCATTAGTATGGCCGACAGGATTCCTGTAAGTATCACAAAGAATAATCCTTTGTACATTAATACACTGTACCCTGAAAGAATTGGTGTGTGGAACAATCCTACCCAGATTGCTGTGCAAATTATGTAGATTATCAGGTATATCAGAAACTGATACAGTGCATTTTTTATTTTCATGTTACCGCTCCTGTTTGTTTATAATACATTTATGTTGGTAAAATTAAGTCCCTTGGCAAGCCCTATGTTAAGAGTCTGTTCTCTGCGTGGCTGTCCTACTTTACCAAGAGTGCAGTTGTCAAAGCTGACATCCTTAAGCTCATGCCCTGGTTTGTCAAATCCTATAAGTTCAATGGCATGGCAGGGTATTCTCTTCCGCTCATGATTATAGAGTTCTCCCCAGATTTCAAGATTTGAAAACGTACATTCTTCAAATATCGGAGGTATGGGTGCTCCTAAACCATCATCGTTATAGCCCACAGAATGAAAACTTATATGAGAGACTATTGTATTATCCACACTTATATCTCTTACATATCCGCCCCGTTTACTGGTGGCTTTGATTTCGATGCCCGACATGGAGTCTCCCATATCACAGTCCCATATTTTGACATCTTCTATGCCTCCACTCATTTCTGAACCAATGGCTATGCCATGTCCGTAGGCACATTTGCAATCAAATATTCTAACGTGTCTTGTGGGTTTGTTAACTATATTTCCCTCTGGATTCTTGCCTGATTTGATTGCCACCGAATCATCTCCAGTATAAAACCTGCAATCAAAAATAGTACAATTCTCAGAGGAATCAGGATCCCATCCATCTCCATTCCAGATTCCCTCTGACACAAAAACGCATCTGCTTGTTACTATATCATCACTGTAAATAAAATGCACATTCCAGCTGGCACCATTTTTCAATGTAACATCTGTGATCGTAATGTGCTGACAGTTGCTCATGTTAATGAGGCGTCCGCGCATACGACCAGGTATTGTGTCCTTGTGCTCATATTCCTTGATTTTGTCGCCTAAGGCACTTAGCTCATTAGCAAGACGCTCTCTTTCATATCTGATGGTATATTTTGCCAGCTTAGCTCCTCCGCCACAGATGGTTCCTCCACCTGTAATTATAACATTACAGCAATTATATTCCCCATTTCTGTCAAGACAGCCCAAATTGAGCAGACTTCTATAGCACTCCATTTCTGTGCCCTCAAAGCGGGACCAAATCTTTGGCAGATAGTCATTTATATCAGAAGTTCCAAGAATAGTAGCGTTCTTATCTACATGAAGTTCCATATCGCTGTGTAAGTCAAGAGCTCCTGTGAGATATGTTCCTGCGGGAACATATACTCTTCCGCCCTTTGGGCATGCATCAATTGCTAACTGCAACCCCATGGTATTCATGGTGATTCCATCACCTACACAATTAAAGGGAGCTGCTGTAACATCTATCATTACAGGACAAAAAAGAGTGCAAGCCTTAAGTCTTGCTTCCAGTTTCCCTTGTTTTACCACCACATCAAATTCTGTCTTCTCTGGTAAGTTCGTAAATAATACATGAGTTTTATCAGAGGTAAGCGTATAAGTATCCTTGTCTGAGGTCAGTGTAACCTCATATGGTTGTGCTGCAACACCTGGTGTTGGCTTATCCCAATAGACCTCTATGCTGTGTTCTAATTCTATGGTTTTAACTGTTGATTCCCACATCAGTTAATCCTCTTTTCTTGTATATACCCCGTTTCTTGCATCCTCCAGTGCGCCGTCCTCCTCAGACATTACGCTTCTAAAGATTTTTTCCATGGCAGGATGCAGCGCCACCATATACACACCTGGAATCAAAATCAAAGATCCCTTTAATACATATGCGCAGGCTGCAAACAAAGCTGTTGTAATAAGCACGACAAGACTTGTTCCAAAATGTAAAATAGCCAATCCTGCACCTACCTTAAGAGTTGCCTTGAATCCATTGGAAAACCTTGCCATATAAAGCAAAGTATATACAGCCCAGATGACCAATAGACAAATGAACACCAAAAACAGAATGGTCATGTTGCCTATTACATCCCCTTGTTCCTTGAGTTTTTGGCAAAACCATGTATCATATGCAAAAATAAGCCCTACCGCAAGCATAATAAACCATGTAAGGGTAGCCTGTTTAAAATTATCCTTAAATGCCACAAAATATGTCTTAAAGCAATAATCTCTGTCCTGATATACGCACTTATGAATGGTGTAATACAAAGCTACTGTGGAAGCTCCTATTGTAAAAACAGGCAGGCTTGTAAGGCACCACAACAGACTCAGCAGAATAACATCCACTGCCTTTCCTAAAAATGTAAAAAATCTCGATTCAAAAAAACGTGTTAACATTAAATCCTATTATCCTCTCGTATTCCCATAATCATTGAGTTAATCAAGATGAAATACCTTGTACAGATCAGTTGTCACTGGAGAGTTATCAGGGTTAGTCTCCATAATATCTGCCATGTAATCCCACCATTTGCGATTGATAGCTGTATCAGCTCCTTTTGCCCACAGCACCTCATCCTCAATCTCTATATAGCCAAACAGAGTCAGAGTCTCTTTATCCAAAAATATAGTGTAATTTTTTCCCCCATGCTCATGAATCATATCCTGCATTTGGGGCCAGAGTTCATTATGTCTCTTTTCATATTCAGCTTCCTGTCCCTCATACAACTTCATTTTAAACCCTTTTACCATTACATCATCCTCCTTCTTGATAGAATATATTACATAATATATCACTATCTCCTGGCCCTCAACGCATACTAGACCTGCTGCATATCATTTTCGACTATATATTTATCAAAAATCTTGGCCAGCATAATAGAATTAAGCAAGGCAATACCGCCGGCAGAAATAATTAGCAGTGGAGCCATAATATACACTCCTGCCACAATAAAACATACTGTGATGGTATTCATCAATAAGGTCCAGCCCAGATTTCTTACTGCCAGCACAAAGGAAATAATAAAAAGATTCTTAAGGCTGTTGGAAAACTTCGCTATTGCCGGAAAAATATATGTAAACATTGAAAGAATTATAAACGCTGCCACGAGCTGTACCAGCATCATCATCTTGGCAAATTCACTATCCTGATTATAGAAAAAGTAAATATTAATACTACATACAAGACCGCTTATCACAATTATTGCCCAGGCAGCTGTAGACTGCCAAAAGCTCTCTTTAAATGCCTCAAAAAACTGCTTCGTGATAATTCCCTCCTGCCCCTTTACCATCTTAAGAGTCACTGCATACACAGCCTTTGTAGAAGCTCCGATAGTAACCACAGGAATAGAGCATACAAACCAAAGTATAGTAAGCCATACCCCGTCACAAATACAGCTAAGCACCCTTGCCACTATATTATCCGGACTAAAAATCCTGCCAATGTTCATCCCATTATCCTCCTGAAGTTTACTCTGTTTTTGCGACAGCCTGTAATGACACTACTCTACCGCAGACGCGCTTTCGCTCGGATTTCAGCGTAACGGTACTAAGCTCAACTGCGTTTCGCTAGGTGCCGACGCTTACATACGGTCTGCTTATAGAGCAGTATCATTACAGGCTGTCACAAAAAACACGTACCTATTCAGTATATATGCTTTGGCACATAAATTCAAAAAATATTATATTTCTCTTTATTTTTGGATATTACACAATCACAAAATCAGGGCTGCAAACCGAGGTTTGCAGCCCCATTCTTAGCCTTTGATTCCTGTAGAGGCAACGCCTTCTACGAAATATTTTTGCAGTATTAAAAATACGATGATGACTGGTATCAGGGAGAGAACTGAACCTGCCATTATTAATCCGTAATCTGATGAATACTGTCCTATAAACATCTTAAGCCCAAGCTGAATAGTCTTTTTCTCCTGACTCTTTAAATATATTAATGGTCCAAGGTAATCATTCCAGGTATTTACGAAGGTAAATATTGTTAGCGTAGATAAAGCAGGCTTTGACAAAGGAATCATAATATTGGTGTATATCTTGTATTCACTCATGCCATCTATTCGCGCCGCTTCACATAATGAGCTTGGTATGCCTTCATAAAACTGCTTCATCATAAATACACCAAATGCCGAAAATGCCTGCAGACATATGATGGCAAGGAGCTTGTCGTTTAGTCCCATTTTTCTCATCATAATAAACTGTGGAACCATGTATACCTGCCATGGCATGGCTATTGTTGACAGATATCCCATAAACAGTATATTCTTGTGCTTAAACTCCAGCTTTGCAAAGGCATACGCGGCAAAGGAGCTGGTTAACAGCTGAAGACAGGTTACTATTATTGTCAGAAATACAGTATTTCCCACAAATCTGCCAAAAGGTATCTTTGTCCATATCTCAGAATAATTGCTCCATCTTGGATTCTTGGGAATCCACACAAATGGATTCATCCTAAATACTTCTGCATCTGTCTTGATGGAAGCAGACAGCATCCACAAAAATGGGATTATCATCAAAGCTGCCATAATCAGAAGTATTATGTATACCAATGTCTTAAGGGCTATAGTATTTGCGCTTTTTGATTTCATATTCCGCCTCCCTTACCCTTCCTGATACTTTTTTTGCCCCCAGAACTGGATTAATGTAACTCCAAGCACCAGGACAAACAGTACCATTGCTACAGCAGAAGAATATCCTAGTTTCCACTCGATAAATGCCTTCTGGTAGATATAGTATACAAGTACAGTAGAATTGAGTGTCAGCTCACCATTTCCGCCTGCTGCCAGCATGATTGCTATATCATACACCTTAAAGCAATTTATGGTCAGCATAACTATTACAAAAAAAGTGGTGGATGAAAGCTGTGGCCAAGTCACGTACTTGAACTTGGCCCAGGTTCCAGCACCATCCAAAGCGGCTGCTTCATACAGCTCTCCATTCACCCCTTGAAGACCTGCCAGATATATAACCATGTAATAGCCCATGTATTTCCATACTGAAAACATTATCATGGACAAAAGCACCAACGAGCCTGTAAACCACTGTGGAAGATTCTCCTGTTGCACGTTAAATACATTAAACAACAGGTTGTTTATTGGACCCTTTGACGGATGAAAAAGCATTTTCCATACAGATGTAATAGCAACCAAAGATGCTACATATGGGAAAAATGCAAGTGTTCTAAATAAACCTCTTCCCAAAACCTTATGATTGAGAAGAATCGCAAGCCCCAAGGATACTATCATGGTGAGTGGTACCGTACCGACACAGTAGATAATAGTATTTTTCAGGGCTGCAATAAAAAACTTATCCTTGAACAGAGATTTGAAATTCTTCAAACCGGCCCATTCTATAGGATTAGAACCATCCCAACTAAGAAACGCCAATGCAAAGGCAAACACTATTGGGATTAGTGTAAACACACAAAAACCTATGAAATTGGGAGCAATGAAGGAGTATGCAATAAGATCTCTTTTTGTCTCGCGACTTAGCTTGCTTTTCGAACGATAAGCTGATATAGATCTTTGAATCTTATCTATTCTCTTGAGGTACTTCATCTTCTGCTTTGGATTTGATTCTGTATGTATTTTTTCTATAAGACTTGTCAGCTCATTTTGAAAAGACTCAACATTAGCTGCTGTAATTTTTTCCATAAGGTACTCCTCTAAATTGGCAAAATATACGGGAGCAAGAACTGTTCCTGCTCCCGTATTACATTCTTATCACTGAGCAAGAATTGCGCCAATTTCTTCATTCATGCTGGCAATACCTTCATCAATTGTACATTCACCTTGCATAATCATGCCGTGATATGTATCAAGAACTGTGTTGATTTCAGATACGTTAGCATCATAAGGTACCTCTAGGTAGATGTTAGAAGTCTTAAGCGCCTCCTTGGAAGCATCATCTGTTGGGAATCCCTCAAGACTTGTGATTGTTGTAACAACATCATCTGTCATGATTGCTGGGAAGTTACCTGTAGATGCCATAACTGCTGCACCTTCTTCTCCTGAACACCACTTGACAAAATCCCATGCAGCATCAGGAACATCTGTAGAAGATGTAACAGCAAGACCTGTGAATGTACCAAGGGTTGAACCTGCCTCTACCCCATCAGCATGTGGGTACTTTACAATACCCCAGTTGCCGCATAGTGATGCATCATACTCACCTGAAGCAATATTATTTATAAGTGTTGAAATAAACCATGAACCCATGTTGAGCATAGCCGTGTCGCCAGCGGAAAAGGCAGCTGAGTAGTGAAGTCCCTCTGTCTTAAGGTCTGCATATGATCTTACAACTCCATCTTTTTCCTCAGCAAGAACCATCTCGTAATATGGCTTCATGAAATCATAATTTCCCGACAGGATATTGTGCTCACCATCAAGACATCCAATAAGACCTATTGTTGATCTCCAGGTATGATAGTGTCCTCCATATACCTGAGAGCCAAATGTAGTATCTGTAACTGAACGAGCAAGCTTGTCATACTCCTCCCATGTCATGTCATTTGTAGGGTATGCAACACCTGCCTTATCAAATACATCCTTATTGTAGAACAAAACCCAAAAATCATTTCTGAAAGGAAGTTCATATAATGAACCATCTACTGTAACCTGATCTGTAGCGCCATTATAAGCAGCCAAATCCACTCCATCTGCTGATATATAGCTATCAAGAGACTGGATGGCATTCTTCTGAACCAAAGTAGCATATCCTGGTACGTCCTTGATTGTAACAACATCAAAATCAGAACCACTGCCTGAAAGTTCTGTAGCAAGAACCGTCATATAATCCTGCGAACCAAGGTCAACCATCTCGATAGTAACGTTGGGATTCTGTGCCATATATCCATCAGCAAGAGCCTGCCAATATGTGGTGGTTTCCTGGTCCCAGATAGACCACTTAAGTGTTACAGCCTCTGCAGAAGAATCTGCAGCAGGTGCTTCTGTTGCAGTGTCTGTAGCAGACGCATCCGTAGCAGGTGCATCTGTTGAAGCATTTGAGCCGCATCCTACCATCAAAGCCCCCGCCATGGTAGTTGCCAATAACATGCTAATTAATTTTTTCCTCATCCCCATTTTCCTCCTCTATCAATATAATTAGAATGAAAAGAACTATAATTATAGTATTTTATTAAGGGACTCAGATAAATGTATTATTTGGTGTATAATATGTGAATTTCCATGTAGCATATAAAAAATTACACTCCTGATATATTTTATTTAGCGAATTCTGTTGGGGTAATTCCAGTTACCTTTTTAAATACCTTTGAAAAATAAAAAGCATTCTCAAAACCCAGCATATCTGCCACCTCATATATCTTGTATTCTCCCTCAACCATCAGCCTCTTGGCTTCGTCTATCTTGCAGGAAGTTACGTACTCGTTAAAACCCTGGTCGTTATATTTTTTAAACAGCTGACTTAGATAGTTAGGACTGATTCCAAACACGGCTGCTACTTCGTTTAAGGACAATCTCTGACTTACATTTTCTTTGATGTAGCGCTTAACCTGAGTTACAACTGGCTTTCTGTTTTCTTTTTTATGTTCCACAAAGTATGTACATAATCCATTTTTAAAATGAATAAGCCATGTGATTATCTGCTCCACAGAAGTCAGCTTATACAAGGACATATAGCCTTCTGACTGATTAGAGAAAATCTCAAGCACTATGTCCTCTCCTCTTGGTATAAGTGAAAGGGAAAGATATAAAATGTTGCTGGCACAATCCATTGCCTGAACAAAATAGCCTGTATTTGCTCCAAACAAATCAATAATATTGTCAATGGTATTAGAAAGTGTATTTGCATCATAAGATTCATATGCTCTGGCCAAATCGTTTTTGAATATTGAAAAATTAAATGACTTGTTATATTTTTCCTTGGCGCTATCCTCACTAAACATCACAACATTGTGCTCCAATGTAGCAAGGTTGTAGGCGTCCCTTGCATACTGATATGACTCACATATGGCTATTGGTTCTTCCACCAGACTGCCCACTCCACTGCACAACCACACGTTATAATAGCTATGTAATGTATCACTAACCTGTCCTATGACTTCAGCTATCCTTTTACAATCTCTGTCTTCTAATGTAAAAATAACCGCAAAATGATGTAAATCCAGCATTATGGTGTATGTCTTACCATACTTTGCCAGCAATTCAGATGCCATCTGAAAAGTAGAATTATACAATCCAAGCGTTGTCTCATCTGACATTAAATCCGTATGATTGGTCTTTATCTCGTTGTATACACATACATATCCCCTGTGAGTAAAATCCAGCCTTAGTTCCTTAGCCTGAAGTTCAAACTGTTCTTTATCCACAAATAGATTATGCAAAAGGTTAATAAAGAACTTTTCATGATACAAGCTCAGGGTTTTATCGGCCTCTATAGCAGAATTTGCATTACTTCCTGAATTAACAGCCCTGTTTTTGAGATTTTTGATTATTTTTTCAACAGACTCCTTGAGAATATCTGGTGTCAGCTCAAGCTTGATCAAATAATCGCATACTGAAAGCTGCAAAGCCTCCCTGGCCAAGGCAAAATCCTCATAGCTTGTAAGTACTATAAAGTAAGGTCCATTTTCTTTGTATTCCTCTATACATTTTGCCGCCAGCTCCAAACCGCTCATTACTGGCATCTTGATATCTGTAATAACAATATCTGGCTTATTCTTCTCTATTATGTCCCAGGCTACCTGCCCATTAGCAGCCACTCCGATAATCTCTATGTCCATAGACGACCATGGAAGCATTGACTTTATCCCCACTTGCACCAACGGTTCATCGTCTACTATTAATATCTTGTACATAAATCCCCCTTTATTGACTTTTCAAATCATCCATTCTTCCTTTGCGGAAGTCTTATTTTCATACATGTATATTCACCCAGCTCGCTGTCTACAGTTACCCCATAGTCTAATCCAAACTCATACTGCAGACGCTTGTGTACGTTGCTTACACCTATCTCCTTGAAGAAATCAGAAGGGCGTTCGTTGTTGTCCCAAAGAATGGCAATGGCAGTTTTCTTATCCATGCCTACACCATCATCTATAACATCTATAGCCAAGAGCTTATCCTCATCCTCATATATATCTATTGTGACTGTTCCAGCCATCCCCTTTGGCTCAATTCCATGAAAAATGGCATTTTCAACCAGCGGCTGTAGCGTAAACTTGATTATCTGACACTCCAACAAAGACTTGTCTTTTACGTTTACAACAAGCTCTATAGTTCCGCCATATCTGTATCTTTGAATGGTAAAATAATCCTCTACCAGGGATAGTTCCTCCTCCAGAGAAATCTGAAGCTTTGTTCCCTTGGATATGCTTTTTAAAAGTCTGGCAAGAGCTGTTGTCATATCCACGATTCCGCTGGCACCCTGAATCTGCGCCATCCACTTAATGGAATTAAGCGTATTATATATAAAATGTGGATTAATTTGACTTTGAAGTACCTTATACTCCAAGTCTTTTTTCTGCTTTTCATTCTCTATTCTGGTATCGATTAGCTGAGAAATATTCTCCGCCAGGTCATTTACACCTTTGCCTATTTCCCCCAACTCATGATTCCACTCAATAGCTTCATCTCTGGAAAAATCTCCCTCAGAGATTTTCTTGAGACGCCCGTTAATCTGTTCTACTGGCTGTGAGATGGATTTATTCAAAAGAGTATTGAGTCCCACTGCAAGTACAATAAGCACTCCAAACAAGACAAGCAGGGTCTGCCATAGTTTTAGCATCTCTGCCTTGGCCTCACCTAACAATACAACCTGACTTACATAGCATCCCTCCTTTTGAAGAGGCTCTGTTATTACAGTATATTCCTGATTATTATCCGTAATCACTGTGCTAATAGTACCATTTTTGCTGCCAGACAGCTTCTCAGTTATTATCCTGCAATTATCTATATTATCTATATATTCCAATTTGCCATCAGAGGTGTACCGATAATTGTTTTCTCCAAGAGTAAGAATCATATCTCCAGAATCTTTTCTGTAGTTATTGGCCAATGCATCTGTAAAAAGCGACTGATCCACCTCTATAAAAACATATCCTCCTAAATCAGAGGTATGTGAATATGTGATTGGTTCTAAAACCGGCACAACTGTCTTACTTCTGGATTTGCTATAAGGATCAGTCATAAAGCCATAATTATAGTTCTTGTAATCCTTGTCCGATAGAGCAGTATATAGATCAGACCCAAGTAGCTCTCTGGCGACATTGATTGTACTTGAATAAGTTGCAGCCACTATTTGAATATAGGAATCAGAAAGATTTGTAACCATTACCCTGTGCAGGTATTTGCTAAAAGAGCTGCTCATACAATACTCGTCCAATGCATCATATGCCTTGATTCTCTTTTGATCTGGTTTTACGTGAGATTCAACATACAGCACAATCGAACTGTTGGTCTTACAATATTGCACCAGCTGATCGATGTTATCTAACTCGTTGTCCAGATAATCTACCAAAAAGCGCAGACTTGTATCCGTGGAATTTTTAAGATTATCCTCTACATACTTGGAATAGATAAGATAAGAAAATGAAGATATCATCAAACCGATGACAAGAATAAAAAAACTTGTTGTCCCAATAATATGATTACGTAGTCTATGATTTTTTTTCATGCCCCATTACCAACCCAATTATTATCTTATAAAAGATATATTATAAAAAGGACAAGGCTATTAACCTTGTCCATAAAATTATATACGAGTGTCTCTCTCTTTTAAAGCATAAGCTATGTTGATGGAGTGATCTGCACATCGTTCAAGGTCTGTCACCATGTCAGTGAAGATAACTCCTGCCAAAGCATCGCATTTGCCATCCATCAATCGTTCTACGTGATGATTGATTAAACTCTTCTCCTGCTTGTCTATCTTGGCTTCTATTTTTTCGATAACACCAAGCTGGCTGTAGTCCTCTGTTCTAAAGGTCTCTATAGCCATATTTACTACTTCCATGGCATTGTCTGCCATCTCCGAAAGTTCCTTTGCAGCCTTTTTGGAAAGCTTGGCCTTCTTTGACTTCATGCGCTGAGCGTATTCTATAATATTCTCTGCATGGTCAGATATTCTCTCAATATCGGTACATGCAATAGATATCATGGATATACGTCTGAGATTTGCCTCAGACAAATCCAACGCCTTGAGGGTAATCATGGCATCCGCTATGGCATGGTTGAGAATGTTAACTGTGTCTTCTCGCTGCTCAACTGATTCTACCTTGTCTGAATCATAATCAAAGAAGCATGACAGCGCTTCTGCAAAGTTCTCAGCAGCAATCTGTCCCATGCGGGCTGTCTCAAGCTGAGCCTGATGTATAGCCATATTAGGTGGTACGTTGGCCATCTGATTCATATATACCAGCTGTCTGTCTTCAAGAGCTCTGGTCTCCTCAGGAAGTTCAGGAATAAGCTTGTATGCAATAGCTATAATATAGTTTGTAAATGGAAGAGCTGCCACTACTGCTATAATAGAAAAAATAGTATGAGTATTAGCTATCTGTCGTCCTATATCATCAGGTGACAGCATCTTAATCCAGTCAAGCAATGGAATTACATTGATAATGATTATAAGTAAAGCTGCTCTGAACAGGTTAAAAATCAGATTAAGAATAGCAGATCTTTTACCGTTGCGGTTGGCTGTAAGCGAAGCCAAAAGATTAGGTGTAACAGAGCCAATAGCTGCACCGATAACCAGATAAACAGCTACATCATATTGCAGCATACCCTGAACGCAGAAGGCCTGAAAGATAACTATTGATGAGCTTGAGCTCTGCAATAACGCTGTAAATGCCACACCAAACAAAACAGCCAAGGCAGGATTCTCGAGTCCTGACAAAAAGCTCTTGAAGGCAACCGACTGCGAAAGTGGTGCAATAGCTGTCTTCATAATAGTAATACCCTGGAACAGCATACCAAAGCCCATAATAACTGAGCCCACATGTTTAGTCATGTTGTTCTTCATAAACAGGTACATTATAGCACCTATGAATAATAAAAACGGGGTAAAAGTAGATATGTTAAAGGCCGTAATCTGGGCTGTAATAGTAGTACCGATATTAGCACCCATGATAACTCCTATAGCCTGAGCCAGTGTCATCATACCAGAGTTAACAAAACCTATAACCATAACATCAGTAGCTGAAGAGCTCTGAATAAGAATTGTCATTCCTAGACCTACCAGAACAGCCTTGTACTTGTTCTTGGTAGCTTTTTCCAATATGTTCTGCAAATTATCTCCACAACTGTTGCGAAGACCGGTGGACATGATTGACATACCAAACAAAAAAAGTCCGACTCCACCTAATAGCGATAGTATACTCGCAATCGACATAATAATCCTCTCTTTACATTTAATACACATTAATTTTACTTACTTATTATATACTTGTCCACAAAAAAATAGCCTCTTCAACGTTTAGAAGAGGCTATTTTTGTATTTATTACTGTACCTTTTGATTTTTATGGGTCAAAGTAACCTGATATGTGGTCTCTGCATATTCATCCGATGCCTTTGCAACTACAACATCTATCGTTGTACCTGCTGGAAGATACTGCAGGACGTTTTGAATAGTACTCATGGATGTCACTGTACGTCCATTAAAGCTGGTGATTACATCGCCCTGCTCTATTCCTGCTGCCGCAGCTCCAGATCCTTCCATAACCTGCTGTACATATACACCTCTTGGCAGATCATATTGAGCCGCAAGCTCTGAAGTTATATCAACACCTCCAATACCAAAATATGATGCATTGATATCATTAACCACCTCACTGTTAATCATCTGCTGAATAATACCCAGCGCATAATCTATAGGAATAGCATATCCCATACCTTCGACTGCTTCGTTGGTGTATTTTGCTGATACAATACCTATTACCTCGCCATCCATATTAAGCAGCGCACCACCCGAGTTACCTGGATTAACAGCGGCATCTGTCTGAAGCAATGAGTTAACAACCATCTCACCATCATCGCCTTCTAATTCTACAACTCTGTCCTTGGCACTGATAACGCCACTGGTTACTGATTGTCCATAGCCCAAGGCATTACCGATTACAACACAGCCCTGTCCTACCATAAGCAAGTCCGAAGCTCCCATGGACGCTACTTTTATCTTGGCCATGGTCTCTGTTTTGATATCACTTATCTTTACAGCTATTACTGCAAGGTCACAGGAATTATCTGTTCCCTTAATCTCACCAGTTACAGCTTCTTCATCGCAGAAAGTAATAGTAAGAGTCTGTGCACCTGACACTACATGGTTGTTGGATGCAATATATATGTACTCATCATCCTGGCTGATTATAATACCAGAACCTGCCGAAGAAACATCCTGTGTGTATATACCAAACAAAGTACGATATTCCTGGATACCTACATTTGTAACCTGCACTATTGCTGGCATGACATTATCTGCAATAAGCGCTATATCTGATGTTTGAGAGACCGTGGTAACATTCACCTTTTGATCAGAATCCGTAGTCTGAGGTAATGCTATTACAGGCTCTACAGTTTGTTCAGATGTTGGTTCAGCTGGCAAAAGCTGTCTCATGCCATAGCTTGCTGCCTGAAAACTTGCACCTGACACCAATCCAAATACAAGGGCTAAGGCCGCTACTTTTACAAGCTTTTTACCAAACCCATCCTTTTTTGACTTGTCTTTTATCTTATCTTTTGATTCATAATCATAGGGAGTCCAACTATAAGTTCCTTCTCCCTGATTGATATCTTCTCTTTTGTAGGAATATTCAGAGTCTCTTTTCTCTGGTCCGTTATCTAAAAAATCACTCATATCTTTTGTCCTTTCTTTAAGTTTCTTGCCATAGTCTATCCAAGCAATGTGATGGCTATGTGAAGATATACTGAAAAAGGAGGCATATTAACTGCCTCCTTCTTAAATCTATTCAACTGTAACTGATTTTGCCAAGTTTCTAGGCTTATCTACATCAAAGCCCTTACCAAGAGTAACATAATATGCAAATAGCTGAAGTGGTATGATAGCAAGTGAGTTAGTAAAGTACTGATCTGTCTCAGGTATATACATTACATAGTCAGCTACTTCTTCAACCTCGGTGTTGCCTACTGTTGTAACTGCAATAACAAAAGCGCCACGACTCTTTACCTCTACGATATTAGAGATTGACTTAGGTAGAAGCTCCTTCTGCGTACATACAGCACCTACCAGTGTTCCCTCCTCAATAAGAGAAATAGTACCATGCTTTAATTCGCCTGCAGCATATGCCTCTGAATGAATATAGCTAATCTCCTTGAGTTTTAAGGAAGCTTCAAGTGAGATAGCATAGTCAACACCACGTCCGATGAAATATACATCGTGAGCTGTTACATAGCGGTTAGCAAATCTCTGGATGCGCTCCTTGTTGTTAAGAACCATCTCTATCTGTTCTGGAAGCTTGCGCATACTCTGGATATACTTAGCCTCATCCTCCTCAGACACCTTGCCTAATGCCTTGCCAAAAGAAATGGCAAGAAGATAATGTGTCATAAGCTGGGCACTGTATGCCTTGGTTGTAGCAACAGCAATCTCTGGTCCTGCATAGGTTAATACTACGATATCTGCATCACGGGCTATTGATGAGCCCTCTACATTGACTATTGCAAGAGTCCTGATTCCCTGCTCCTTGGCATAGATTAACGCTGCCTTGGAATCTGCTGTCTCACCAGACTGGCTGATGATAACAACCAGCTCGTTAGGATCAAGAATAGGATTACGATATCTGAACTCACTGGCAAGATCGCATTCTACTGGAATACGACACATACCCTCGTAGATATATTTTGCTGTAACGCCAGTATGATAAGCTGAACCACAAGCTACTATTCTGATACGGGAAATCTGTCTCATGTCATCCTCTGACATATTGAATCCCTCAATATTTACCTTGCCATCCTTTACATGATGAGACAGTGTATCTCTTATTGTCTTAGGCTGCTCATGAATCTCTTTTTCCATGAAATATTCATAGCCGCCCTTTGAAGCAGCCTCGGCATCCCATTCGATGGTCTTTGATTCCTTTTCGATAGGCTGACCATCTACATCAAAGAAATCAATGGCGTCTTCTGTAAGATGAGCAATCTCACCGTTGTCTATAAAATATACATTACGTGTGTACTTAAGTACTGCAGGGACATCGGAAGCGATGAGGTTGCCATCCTTGCCTCGGCCTACGATAAGTGGGCTATCCTTACGAACTGCAAAAATCTCATCAGGATGCTCTGCAAAGATAATACCCAAAGCATAGCTGCCCTCTACACGGTGCATAACCTTGGTAATAGCTTCTAGTGGATCGCCCTTGTAATAATAATCCAAAAGATGAGCTACTACCTCAGTATCAGTCTGAGATTTGAAACTATATCCACGTGAGATAAGCTTATCCTTTAGCTTTGCGTAGTTTTCAATAATACCATTGTGCACTACTGCAATAGTCTCTGATTCGTTAAGATGTGGGTGAGAGTTAATCTCACTTGGCTCACCATGAGTTGCCCAGCGTGTATGACCTATACCAATAGTACCAGGCATAGTCTCTCCATCATGGGTCTTTTCACTAAGCACCTTGAGTCTTCCAAGTGCCTTCTCAAATGCAATCTTGTTGCCATCATATACAGCCATACCAGCTGAATCATAGCCTCTATATTCAAGCTTAGCCAGTCCATCCAAAAGAACAGGGGCTGCTTGTGATTTACCTACGTATCCAACGATTCCGCACATAATAAATCTCCTTTTTCTATTTAAATTAAAAAGTCGACGGAGCGCAAACTCCGCCGACATTATATAACATATACAACTTATTGTCCATCACTGGTCTGATTAATGGTCGCACTGTCAACTGTTGTACCAGTATCTGACTGAATCTGTTGGCTGATTCCCTTAACAGTAGCAGTTGGCACATAATCCACCTGATCATACAACAATTCATGAAGCTTAATAACGTTTGTCTCCAAAGTACATGGAACAACAAGGCTACCCTTGTCCCCAAACTTACCTGACATAAGATCAAATGGGAAACCACAGGTTGTAGCAATATCATATTTGCTCAAATCAATTGCCAATCCGGCAACCTGATCTGGTGAAAGTGATGTTGATACGTTTGGAAGTACTGCATCAATAACTGCATTAAGCTCCATTGCAGAAGCATTCTTTAATTTATCTATAATCTTGAGAACAACTTCACGTTGTCTTGCAGTACGGTCATAGTCATCACCACCGCCATAACGATTACGACAATATGCAACAGTCTGGACGCCATCAAGTGTCTGTACACCTGGCTCAAGATACCACTCAGTCTCTATACCTGTAACCTCTGATACCTCGGCGATATAACTTGCAAAAGCTGGAAGGCCTGTCTCCTTATTAACCGCTTCTACAAAGCTCTTAGAAAGTTCTACCTCAATACCGCCTACTGCATCTACCACCTGCGCCAATGCCATAAAGTCCACTGCGCAGTATCCGTCAACCTGAATATCAAGATTAGCATTGAGCATGTTAAGCGATTCCTTAGGTCCGCCATGGTTGTATGCATAGTTACACTTACGATACTTATCGTTAGTATCTACTCTAAGATATGTATCACGCATTACTGAAACTACGTTGACTTCCTTAGTGTCATTGTTAATAGATACAATCATCATACTATCAGAGTTACCTGATTCGTAATTGCCGTTGGTACGGTTATCTACACCAAACAATGCAATAGTAGTGTAGTTCTTAATTATTGCTTCTGTTTCATCATCAAGTTCGTTAACCGTCAAGTCCTCGACACTTATTGTATTATCCCAGTTAACCTTACCAACCTTGGTCCATACGAACACAGCTAAAAGAAGTATAATAACCAACAGTATCTCTACTATCAGAATTATTGTTTTTTTCTTTTTTTTCTTTTTGGCAGCCTCAGCCTTTGCTCTGCCGTTAGGTCTTGCAGGCTGATTTGGATTGCCTGGCCTTCTCTGTCCGTTAGCAGGTCGTCTATTAGGTGTTCTCTGGTCTCCATTACCAGTACTCATATACTTATCTCCTTATTTTTACATGATGTAATAATATATAATGTCACTTAGAAAAAGCATACTCTTAGACAAATAGTGTGTCAAGTTTTATAGATATTTTTGTCACAATTGTATAAAAAATAGCAACATTTTACTATAAGTGCCAATTAACTATCTGCAGATATGTCATCTTCTGACGATTCTTTCATAGGCTGATATACAAATTCACCATCCACTCCCGGTAACATATAGTTACTTAGTCCTAACGGAAGGTTCATATTATAATAAGGATCTCCTGATTTTAGTTCATCCTGCCACGTGCTAACCAGCAATTCATGGGAGGTCTGTGAGCTTATCTCTTCTTTTTTCTTGTATTTAGCAATACATTCCGGTGCTACTATTGTCCTGTATCCCTTGGCTCTTGCTCTCATGCAAAAATCAAGCATGGCATCTCTTCCTGTAAGGGATGGATTGAATCCGCCCAGTTTGCGATATACCTTGGCATCTATCATGCAACAGCCAGAATCTACTGTAGCTACATCTCTTGGAATCAGAGCCAGGTCCTCATAGGATGAATGATATATCTTCTGCCCGTGGAAAGCAGGATATGTAAATCCTTCATTATCAATGGCAAACCCTATGTTGTCTACTGTAAAAAGCCTGCCCAAAAACCTGACTCCTACCACAGCAACATCAGGTATTTTAAGATATCCGTACAGTGTTTTGGCATTGTTTCTGGTGATAAGCTTGACGTTATCATCATGCATAAAGATATAGTCCTTGGAAAATCTCTTGAAATCCGAACTATCGTAGACTATTCCCCACTTGGTTTCATTTGGCTCTGAAATAGTGCTGATTACCATTCCGCTTTGTCTAAGATAGGTTGCAGCAAGGGCCACATGTTCCTTGTAGGCATAGCTTCTTTCCTGTCTTTGCTCCTTGGTAAGAGGGCCGTTTATTAGTCTTCTCTTATGATATAAAAGCATAGGAATATGCTCAAAGACAGCCCCTTTGAAACAACACCTTAATATGTAATCATACATATATGCATATTTTGCCTTCTCCTGAAAGCTTCCGCACTTTTTGTACAGCTTTTTTGAAATACAAATAAAGTCCCCCATGTAATGGGTATGCATTAACAATTCTCGATTATAATGTTCTTTGAAATGGGGATTCATTCGATCCTGACCCACCAGCTCATCGTGGTCAGTATAGATAACCAGATTCTCAGCCTCACTCTTATATGCCACCTGGGCCATTTCAAGCAACGTCTTAGAGCTTAGTCTGTCGTATTGGTTAATATACACCAGATAATCACCCTCAGCAAAATGAGAGCCTATGTTATTTGCATAGGCTCCACCTTTGGGATTCTTAAGCTTTCGATAATGTACCTTGTCGACAATATCAGGAAAAAATTCCTTGATAATCACCTCAAGGGCATCGGTCTTGCTCTCATCTAAAATATAAAGTTCAAATTCTCTGTATTCCTGCTCATCGATAGATTCAAGCATGTCCTTGAACATATCCTGGTCTGTATCATGAGCCCATACTATAAGAGAAAAGTAAGGTGTCTCCACTACTTTGAACCCTTTCCAGAAAATACAACACCAACTGTCTTAAATAGTATTTTCATATCAAGGCCAAGTGACCAGTTGGATATATATTCTGTATCCAGTGCCACCACCTCTTCAAAATCTGTAATATCACTTCTACCAGATACCTGCCACATTCCTGTTAATCCAGGAGTTATGGACAATCTGGCCTTATGATGCAAAGCATAGTTTTCGTATTCGTCCTCTGTAGGTGGTCTTGTGCCTACCAGCGACATATCGCCTTTTAGCACATTCCAAAACTGAGGCAACTCATCTATAGAATATTTTCTAAGGAAATGTCCAATAGGAATTATACGAGGATCGTTTTTCATCTTGAACATATTACCTTCTATTTCATTTTGAGCCATGAGCTCCTGTTTTCTGGCATCAGCATCCACAAACATGGTTCTGAATTTGTAGAACTTAAATCTGCGTCCGTTTTTTCCTATTCGGGTGGAATTGTAAAAAACAGAGCCCTTTGACTGTACCTTAATAGGAATGGCAAATATAAGAAAAGCAATAAGTGTAAGCAAAAGTCCCACAATACTACCTATTATATCCGTCAACCTCTTTAAAAATACCTGTCTGTTGCTGGCAACATGCATACTGGTGGTAAGCACATAATAGTTGCCATAGTTCTCCATGATGCGATTAGGCATAAGCTGGTCAGCATGAAGTAAAGCAATATGCACTATAAGGCCTTGCTCTACAAGCTCTCCTGCCAAACACTCTGCTGCCTCTCTGTCGCCACCATCAATATATACTTCATCGATAATATTGTTCTTGAAGTATTCATACATGGTATCCTTGTTAGCTACAACATCAAAGCCATGAATCTGTTGGCCCATCATATCCCTGTCCAAAAGAACAACGCCGGATACCTTGAAATCAGTGTATTTGTTGAAAGCAATCTCATTAAGACAGGCCTCTACCGTCTCTGTCTCGGCCACTACAATCATCTGAGATTTGTTGATATCCTTCAGCTTTCTCTTGCGGATAACTCGCTTCCAGATAACCCTGCCCACATAGGAAATAAAAAGCATCAATACAAAGAATATACCAAGCGCAAGTCTTGAATATTCCTTGGTATGCTGAGTAACCCATGCGTATACCAGTATTCCACCCATATTAATTGCGGAATGGACAATACAGGAAATCAGCTCTTCATATTTAGTTCGTCTGAGGATTCCATTGTAAGACTCTGTGAAGAACACTCCCACCAGATCGATAAAAATTACCATTCCGGCCAGACGTTCATACAATATATAATACTCATATCTGTCAACAAACATGACAGCACCCTTGAACTTAATCATTATCGCTAAGAATAATGCCAATTCACAGGCTATTAAGTCTATTATTGTAAAATCCAGATGCTTAGCCCAGGATCTCTTTTTTCTTCTGTACAAATCCCTTTACCTTATAACTCAATACCATTAAGCTTTAACAGTTCTCTTGCTGAATCTACAGAATCGACACCATGCAGGTTCTTAATAGGAGCAAATTCCTTTTCTCTTACGACTTCAAATGCGAGATTGTTATCCATCATCTGAATCATATCAAGAACCAGTAGTTCAAACTTGTAACCGTTTGGTTCTGTAGGTGATACATTTTCACCTGCCTCGTTAACATATGGAATCTTCTTTTCAACCACATGTACCATCATGTTATTATTAACAATTTCTTCTAATTTTTCAACTGCAAAGAGATAGTTAAGAATAACACCATGCTTGTATAACAGACTGCCGTCGGCTGCACAAGCTTCTGCCATATCCTTGTCCATCTCATAATATTCTACTATACTTGGATGTCCATTTTCCATACAAAGTAGACCAAGCTTTTCTTGTGGTTCAACCTTGCGTACGACTTTGGAACCGCAGCAGAATCCACCTGAGATTGTAGCTCCCACAAATACAGGATCCGCAATCTGCTGAAGCACATTGTCTACAGCAAAAATATTAATCCACTTAACACCACGCTTATGTAAGTCCTTATCAAGCCCAGCCTTAACCATAGATGCAAACCAACCGCCATTACCGTTTGGAGATGTAGCAAGTCTGCCTGACTCTTCTAATAAAAGCTTGCCATTGTAATCAACTGCACAGGCCATATCCTGAATAAAAAACCTCACGTAGCTTTCATCATAGCCAAAATAATTGTGCTCCTTGAAAAACTTGCGAGTATTCTCATCGTTTTTCTCGCTGGTCATAACATAAAATGGTATAAAACAGCCGGCTTTTTCAACCACCTTCATCAGGTTATTGATAAGGCACTCGAATATATAAAGTTCTCTTGTCACTCCTACATTATAGCAGCCCTTTGGCAAATCAAAGCCAAGTCTTGTTCCCATACCGCCTGCTAAAAGTACTGCAGCCACCTCGCCTTTTTGGATGGCTTCAAGACCAATAGCTTCGAACTCATCATGTCTTGCCTCTATTTCAGCACATTCTACTGCTGCCGGCACCTCAAAAGGTCCTCTGTTTTCACAAGCTTCATTGCCAGCAATAAGCTCAAAATCACCCCAGTTGATATTCTCTATCTGAGCTAAAAATTCCGCCTGTTTTTCTGCAGTAAGTGTGTCAAAGCCCTTCATAATGTGTGCCTGATTCTTTGCCTCTAATAATTCAAGCGCTTCTGTTTTGTTCATTACTCTTCTCCCTTGATGCTAAAATCAAATCTCCTGGTTGTGAGATTCTTATTATAATATGGATCAGTATGTTCTAAGACATCCTTCCATCTGTATGTAAAGATCCTGGTCTCTTCTTCTAATCTTACTTTTTTGTTATTGTCCTCATAATCATAGCCTCTGCTTACAGATTCAAGATGATACCACTGTGCGTATGGCACATAGACGATGAGCTTATTCTTGCTGCGAAGCTTCAGACAATAATCAATATCGTTATATGCAACAGCAAGCTGTGTATCAAAGCCACCTGCCGACATATAGTCATTTTTGCTTGTAAGAAGACATGCTCCTGTTACTGCAGACATATCCGACACTGTGGTGCTTCTGTAAAAATAACCAACCTGCTCACGTCCACTCCCTAAAAACGCTGAGTTGGCCACTCCACCCAATCCAAGGATTATACCTGCATGCTGAACAGTATTATCACCATAATATAATCTGGCGCCTACTGCACCTACATCATCGCGACGTACCACATCAAGCATCTCCTTGATGGAGTCTGGTTCAATAAGTCTGGTGTCGTTGTTAAGTAATAAAATGTATTCACCCTTTGACTGACTTACGCCATAATTTACCAAGGCTGAGAAATTAAACCCTGTTACAGCATCCTCACAGGCGCAATAATCGCAAACCTTTATCTGTATATCATCTCTATGTGTAAGCTGTCTGTAATATTCTTGAATCTCAGATGAAGTACTGTTGTTCTCAACGATAACAAATTCCAGATTCTTATAAGTACTAAGAGATAATATAGACTCTATACAGGGCTCAAGGTCCTCCTTGTTATCCTTGTTGGGAATCACGATGGACACAAGTGGTTCACCTGGCCAGTCATAGCAAGTCCTGTAATATCCCAAATGAGTATCCAACACCACATGAGCTGGTATGCCACATCTTCTCAGATGATCCTCGACGGCTCTTCTGCCATTATCAAAGGCATACATCTTGGCCTCAGGCGCCGAAGCTGTTGACGCGTCATGACATCTCCAGTGATATACTGCCTCAGGAATATGTCTGATATTACTGCATCTTTCCACAACTCTTAGAAGCATATCATGATCCTGTGCACCATCGTACTCACTCTTAACCTTGAGCTCCTTGATGAGTGGTGCCTTGCAGACAACCAGATGTGTTATATAGTTATGGCTGCGAAGTAAGTCAATATTGAAATCAGACTTGAAGTGTGGAAGAAAATAGTTCTTGCCTTCCATATCTATCTTGTCTTCGTCTGTATATATAAAATCAATGGTATTGTCCTGATTTAAGGCCTTAACCACCTGATACAGGGCATCTGCCCTAAGCAAATCATCATGATCACAAAAAGCTATGTAATCACCTTCTGCCATATCAATAGCCGCATTGGTATTGCCTGCTATTCCCTCGTTGGTGCCCAGGAAGCTGTAGCATATCCTGCTGTCATCCCTGGCTCCTGTGGCTCTGTCAATAATATCTGCAATACCCTCATTAGGGCTTCCATCAGCAAGACAAAGCTGCCAGTTGGTATATACCTGCGCTTCTATCGACTCTATGAGCTCGATTAGGAATCTCTCTGGAGTATTATACAAAGGAATTACTATACTAATCAGCGGTCTGAATGAAAACTCATCAGCCTCGTGCCTGTATTTCAAAAGCATCTCATCAGTAAGCGGATGAAGCTTTAAAAACTGCGAATACGCAAAATGCTCCTGGTCCCTGCCCATGAGCTTTTTGATTATTTTGGAAGCTGTCTTTTTGACACCGTAGTGCTGACAATACACATAGGCTTTTTCTAATTTATTTGAAGGTTCTTTGTATTCTCTGATTTTATCCATAGTTAGATTATTATAACCCTTTTGGTGACATAAAGCAAAATCTCAGCTTTGGTACACGGATTGCTAAGAGTATAGCTTTTGCCACATTGTCTGCTATCATGCACATCCATACAATACTAAGATCTCCCCCTATGTAGTTCACACAATAGTAAGTTGATAATATACGAACTATCCACATTCCAAACAGCTCCACAAACAGTGGATATCTTGTATTACCCAATCCATAATAAAAGCCTTCTGTAACAACATAGATTCCAAAGAACGGCTCAGAAAAAGCAACCATCTTGAGTACCGTGGCCCCCATTTGAGCTACAGTTGCATCCGTTGTAAACAACTCCATAAGTGGCAACGCAAAATTATAGAGCAATACACCTGATATAAGCATCACACCTATAGTCATGGCCGTTGCCATCTTAGTCACCGACTTGTATTTGTCATAATCCTGTTCACCATAGCTTATTCCTGTCAAGGTCGTGGCTGCTGATTTAAAACCATAACCTCCTATATAGAATAATTCCTCAGCCCCTAGAGCAATGGAATGGGCGGCAAACACCCATGTTCCCATATGGGATACCATACCTGCAAAAACCACATATCCTGAACATGAAGCCACATTGATAATCAATACTGGATAGCTCATCTTCCACATTTTAAGAAGTATTCCTCTGTCCATGGAAACATGTTCTATTGAATTTTTAAATTCATTCTTTGACAGGAAGGCAAAGAGCGATACGCTTCCCGCAAATGCTGTTGAAACCGCTGTTGCCATGGCAGCTCCAAAGACACCGCCACCCATCTGGTAGATAAAAATATAATCCAACACCACGTTGAGAACATTTGACCCAATGCCAATATACATCGGTGTTCTGGTATCTTTGGCCGCTCTTAGTGCGTTGTTAAGAATAATATTTACTGCTCTAAACAGAACAACACACGATATCACTCTGAAATATAAAGCCGCATCATGACATACCGTTTCATCTGCTCCCATCCAATATGGAACATAATCAGCTATTAAATAGCATATAAAACCTATAATAGCACCAATAAACACCGCTATTATCAGACTGTGCCTTGCAATCTTTTTTACATCTTCCTCGTCCTTGCGTCCAATCGCCTGGGCGATAAGACTCATGGTTGCAACGCCAAAGGCACCTGGTATACTACCTATGAGCCAGGTAATTGTTGTTGAAACAGACACTGCCGCAGTAGCATTTGGACCCAGATGTCCTACCATGGCAGTATCCACGTATTGCATAAGCACAGATAATATCTGCTCTAACATCGTAGGTAATGCCAGAGATATTAGTGTATTAAAAATATGTCTTTTATCTTTATAGCCCATAATTAAATATTCTTCAAATCAAAGTATTTGATAACCTCTCCAATAAAATACAGAGAACCAAACACTATTATTCTATTGTCAAAACAGCAAGCCCGTTCCATGGCTTCTTCTATCGAAGTGCAGTCTATGGCCTCAATTCCATCAGCATTTATCTCATCCGCCAGTGTCTTTGCCTGAAGTGCCCTGCTGTAGTCCACTGTAAGTGTAAAAAATCTGTCAGCCAGAGGTTCCATCAGCAGCATCATTTCGTGATAATCCTTGTCTGCCATGACTCCTACTAAAAAGGTGTATTTTTCCTTGGAACCAAAGGCATCAATAAGGCCATCTCTTAACGCCTCTACTCCATTAGGGTTGTGAGCACCATCTATAAGTACATAAGGCTCCCTGGATATGATCTGCATACGTCCTGGCCAAACTGCTTTCTTTAGACCCAATATGACTGCATCATCACTAACACCCATTGCCTTGCAGGCTCTTTGAGCAACTCCTGCATTAAATCTCTGATACTTGCCAAAAAGTCCCAGTTCAATATCATCTTTAACTGGATCTGCTATTGTATAATCAACATTAAGCTCACAACATCTGTCTTCAATAACTCTTAAAGCCTCCTTGGGGATTTCGCTTCCAATAACACATTTTTTAACCTGAGGCTTAATAATTCCAGCTTTTTCTTTGGCTATCTTTTCTATTGTATCTCCCAATATGGCTGTATGTTCCAGGCCAATGCTTGTTATGGCGCACACTTCAGGTATAGTTTGAAGTCCCGACGAGGAATCCTTTGCTCCACCCAAGCCCGTTTCCAACACCATGTGGGAAATATTTTTTTCCTTAAAATAAATAAGACCCATTGCAAGACAATAGTCAAACATAGTGGGTTCAAGCTCAGGTGTCAGCTCAAGCAGAAGCGTTCCTATTCTTGTAACATCCTCATCGGATATCTGCTGTCCCTGCACCATAATACGTTCATTAAATTTTACAAGATGAGGGGAAGTAAAAGTGCCTACACTATACCCCTGCTGCATAAGAATACTAGTGGCAAAGGCTGCTGTTGAGCCTTTGCCATTGGTACCAGCAATATGCAATATTTTCATTCCTTCTTCAGGATGACCCAGGAGCTCTAAAAGCTCCTCAGTCACTTCTTTGCCACAGGCCTTTCCGAAGCGACGTTTGTTCTCTATTGTATCTACCACCTGTTGGTAAGTCATTTACACCACCATTATAAGTCCGCCATCGTTGGCATACATACTACTTACTCCACGCGTATCAACGATAAAAATATCCTTGAAATCACACAAAGCTTCCATTTTTTCCTTGAGCATCTGAGCCTTGGCAGGAGCATTACAGTGTGAGATGGCAAGTATTTTCTCCTGAGAATTCTCAGTAACCTCCATAAGACATTGCCCCATCTTGTCAAGGGCCTTGACCATACCTCTGGCCTGTGCCAGCTGCTGAATACTTCCTTCATCTGTAGAACCCATAATAGGCTTGATGTTAAGAGTACCTGCAATAGCTGCCTTGAGATTACTGAGACGACCGGCTTTTCTAAGTGTATCCAGTGTCTCTAATACAAAAAATGTATGCTGTCCTTCGATATATTCATTAACAGTCTCTACCACTTCTTCAAAGCTCATACCGGCTTCTTCACACTCTGCTATCTTAAGTCCAATAAGAGTCTCACCTATTGATGCAGACTTGGAATCAAATACATGAATACATTTACTGTCGTCGTCCTCCTCATACAAGTCCTTGCCCAGGCATGCACTGTTGTATGAACCAGATAACTGAGCAGATAAAGTAACAACATATATGTGCTCTGCCTCGTCATCCATTTCAAGCATATAGGCATTTGGCGATGGACAGGCTGACTTTGGAGATACATCACAGCTTGCTACCTTTTCCAGGAAAGACGCCTGGTCAAAGTTCTCATCGTCTGGTATCTCTTCCTCTCCCAAACGCAGAGTAAGTGGGACATTTACAAAATGTCCATCCCTTTTCATCTCCTCAGTTAGTTCACCACAACTATCAATAATAATCTTGTACAACTCTATATCCTCTTTTTCGTTAAGATATTCTATCTATAGTATTGCTAATATCAATGCTTCCATTGGAATGTAAGGACATTAACATTATCATCTGTAATATATGAGACATTGCGTATCTCCCAGCAAAAGTCTGTCAGATGCATATCTGTAATAAAATATTGTACTGTCTGATTCATAAGGGCAGTATCAGAAAACTTAAGGCTTATCTCATCTTCCAAAAGATCCCAGCTATCACCAAGAGTATATCCTATCCCACCAACATCCCAGCTGTCAAAATATCTGCTTTCCTTGACAAAATAGTTGTCTTCGCTGGCAAAACAATTTGGAACAATAAAATCTGTATCCAGTTCATGGGTAGCTAACAGTTCGTCTGTTGTCATGGACATGTACGCATAATTTACATGTTTTTCTTCCATGCTGTCTGTACTAAGATATCTGGAATTGCCCCAGGTAACATCCATGTAGTAATAATTGCCATCCATCTTTACAAGATTCCATGCATGAGGTTCTCCATGAGCATTACCCGTGATAACAGTACATGGAACTCCAAGTTCTTCAAGCATATACCAGGCAGCATCGGAATATCCCTGACACACTGTTCTTTGATTTAAAAAAACAGAAACAATATTTTGATTATCTTCACTGTTTGTATCGTATTCTACATTGTTAATCAACGTCTCAAATACATATTTGACCTTGTCATAATCGCTGTCAGTAAAGGAAATACCTACCATCCACTGTTCAACGGTGTCGTCTATCCTCTGTTGGATGTCATCCCGTTGTTCCTTGGTCATGGTGTAGCTTGGAACAAACTCCAGGCTAATTATGGCATCGCCCTGAGTGTATGTATTATATACATAACCGTTCACCCAGAACAGCCCACCGTAGTCAGCCTTAACGCAATTGAAGGCTGTATCCAAAACATCTGCATCCTTGGTCAAAAGAACTACTTTTTCCTTGTGACCTAAAATGGTATCCAATACCTGATCGTATACCTGTCTTGTCTCATCATTAAGCTGCTGGTATGCATATCTGTCGTAGGATATGGAAGTAACCTTCTCAGGTTCACCAACCACCACATTACCCACCTGCTGATAGTACCATTCCTTGACATCTTCAGTATTTTCGGCCTCTGTCAATTCCTTTGGCGAAAAATTGTCAAAGTGTAGTCCGCTGATATCAAAATCTAAAAAAACAGCTACTCCTAAGACAACACACAGTATAAAAAGTGATCTAAATAAAAATCTGAATAATCTCTTCAAACAAACACCTATACCAAAACCTACTTCTTTACTTGTAAAGAGGTATACTATTCCTTTTTACAATCCATTTAATTTTAATACATCCTCTTGGTTTTGTCCAAAGAAAAAAGCGGTGATAAAATCACCGCCCCCCTTAATCATGTCGTTCTCGCCTAGCTATTTATTACCACTTTCGTGAAAAACAAAAGGTACTTGAAAAACTCTGATTAAACTGTCATACAACTAGCGAACTACTGTTACGTTAATTGCCTGTGGTCCCTTAGCGCCATCTGTAACATCATACTCAACAGCTGCACCCTCTTCGAGAGTTCTGTAGCCTTCTGCATTGATGCCACTGAAGTGAACGAACACATCGTTGCCTGACTCATCACAGATGAATCCGAAGCCCTTTGCACCGTTAAACCACTTAACTGTACCCTTGCTCATTTTGGTACCTCCAATTTCATACTCGCCGATTTATATCGACTAAGTAAGAATATCATAACGGCATATTATACGCAATATACATATCCTAACGAACGTCTTTACCATTCTTCAATTTGGTCTTGTTTGCGTACATATTCTGATCAGCTTTTTCAAACAGTTCTTCATAGCTTTCACCATCTGTTCCCAAAGTAGCCATTCCGATTGCTATGGTTGGGCTGCCAGAATCCAAAGTATCACCTTTTTTGCTCATTACCTCCATGAAATCGTGAACCAGAACCTCTCTGTTATAGTAATCCTCAGAATCAAGTATTACTACAAACTCATCTCCGCCTATTCTAAAAACAGGACTGTGCGCAAAGGTCTTGCATATAACTTTGCTGGCGGCAACAATCATCTTGTCACCTTCTTCATGTCCGTAATTATCATTGATAGTCTTAAGGTTGTTCACATCACAAACCAACACCGCGTAGTCTTTATCCTGAGTAGAGTATTCTACACTTATTTTATCTACATACTGTCTGTAGGCAGTCTTGTTTCTAAGTCCTGTCAATTCATCCTTGAGAGCCATATCATTGATATACTGGATATACTCCTTGGTCTTCTTGGCCATCACAGTAATGTTTTCTGTCAAAATCTGCAGCTCATCATTGGTGTTACAGCTAACCTTGGCGTCCCAGTCTCCTTCAGCAAAGCTCTTGGTGGCTGCTGTAATCTTGATAATAGGCTCTGTAATATGCCTAATCATTCTGGCCGATGTAAAAATAGTAATAATTAAAAATCCTATAAGAATAAGTCCACTATAGATAATAACCATGGTTTTTTGCGATTCTATGTCCGCCACCTTGGCATACATGATAAGCTTCATGTTATTTCTAAGGGTGTTAAATTCATAGGCATATTTACCATCTATAGTATTAAAATATTCCAGCTCACCTGACTTATCATTGTTTTTAATAGTAACTAACATCTCATCAGAGAGCTTGTCACCAAACACATTATTTTCTTTATAGTATATAGCTTCACTGTCTACACTTGCCAGTACGACTCCTCCTGTTTGATATACCGCAATATCCTCAGCCTTCTCCAATATACTGTCAAACGCTATATCCATACCAATAAGACCTATCAGAATATCGCCTTCATAAACAGGAACAATGTAAGATATCATTTCTACACCAACATTATCATTGTAGTATCTGTCCATCCACACAGCCTCACCTGCATTAACTGGTGTATAATACCAACCTACATGTTCAACATCATCCGGTTCATATGCAGTTATATCCGTTAATATAGTCTCCTCAAACTCTCCTGTCTCTGGAGATTTGACATAGAAAAAGCCCAACCTGGTGTTGCTGCTCAAGGTTGGTTCAACAAAATAGTATACTGACATAACTCCATCAGTATTCTCTGCTATCTTAAGTGCTGTATTTGTGAATTCATGTAAGAAAAGTCTCACCCTCCATGCTGAACGCAGTTCACTTGCAGGAGGTCTTACACCTTCAGAAATGTGATAGATATTATTTACCGACTGCTCCACAAGTCTAAGCTGAGAATTAACACTTTGCAGCTGTGCTTCACAGCTCTCACGAAGCATGGTCTCAGAGTTTCTTTTTATAAAATAATCCGTAATAAACACATTAACCACAATCATTACTATGGATAACAGAATAATGCTTATAGTTAACTGCGAATTAATCTTATTTCTTATTGACTTTCGGATTGCAAAATTTAAATTGTCCATCTGTGGTTGTGCACCCCTCATCATACACTGCAAATACGAAAACGTATAAGTAAAATATAATCAGATCAGTCACAACACTATTTCCCCTAAAATCCTATGATTTATCACCATAGAATACAAAAACAAGTATTAAACAATACTTGTGAATATACTATCATTTTTTTTGCAAATTTTGTGAATAATTGCATGAATTCATAAAGAATTGCGAGTTTAGACACAGCTTGCACATATTCTCACCCAAATATGCTATTCAACCGTAGCTAAATAGCTTAAAAGCTCTTCACACCTTTCCATGGTCATCTCTGCCATCACTGTGCTGTACTCTACCACACCAATGGGATTACCATTATATTCATCCCTTATCTGTTCTGCCGATGTGTTTCGGTTATTTTCCCAGGTCAATTGCTCTTTGACTATCTTTTCATAGCTGGTTTCATCTACAATATTCATAATGTAATCAAGAAGCTTTTGCATGCATTCATCTGCAACGTCATAGGCTTTGTCCATGTTGTCATTTGCTTCTTTTGTTGTAATAAAATCGCAGGCTTTTTTTACATAATCTTCATAGTCAGATTTGTATTCACTAACAATAGCCTCTGCTTTAAGATAAGTCTCAGATTTAGGAGCCTCCTTAGTATCTGATGTTATCGTTTCACCTGCCTTGGCTTCAGGTATTGCATCCTCTGTTTCAAAAGAATCTGATGTCTTGGATTCCACAGGTATAGTCGTATCATAATCATTGTCATCTATAGTATTTGAGCCTCCACACGCAGTAAAAAGTATACCGCAGAGGGCAACTACAAAAGCATACTTATATCTCATTTACGCCTTCTCCTATCAGCTGCAAAAACATATGAGATATATTACTATTTTAATGTGAAAATACTGTTATCTTGAAAATGCTGGAATCTATTATTTCTTTGCCTGGTTTTTTTTCATCTGTTGCCAGCTGAAGAACCCATACAAATCATTAATAAGAAATATTACAAAACACACTACGACTGATATATAGCTTTTGTTCTGCAGGGTGGCGATAATCCAAAGAATAATCAGTACCAGATCATTGGAAGCATAAGCCAAGGCAAAAAATTCACACCTTCGCATGGTAAGATAAGAAGCAACAAAGCTGGTAAAAACAGACAGCGTGCTAAAGATTAGTGCCGGTGTATCCAAAGCGCGTAGAATGAAAAAGAATACGCTTGTCACACCACATGATAAGAAAAACAAAAAAATATATTCCACCTTTTTCAGGTGATTTACCTCCACCTCATTTTTACCGTTGTCAGATGGATTCTTTATCCAAGTAATGATTGATGCCATTGCAATAGGCGCTGTCATCCCAAGATAGGTGATCATCTCTCCGTAATAAGCCTTATTATAGGAAATAACACCATACATAATACTAAAGACAACTGTAAGGATCTGTCCCCACACGTTGCCCTTGGCATTTAAAATCAAAAAAGTCGTTCCCACAAGAGATGCTATAAGCACCAATATATCTATTGGCCCAAAAATAAGCGCAGAAACTGAAATAGTGACCACCGACACTATCCATAGGATTATTTCGAATCTCGTAAAATATGATGTTAAGCGCATAATATTTCCTTTTATACAGATGCATTCTGATTTATTGTAGCATCCATCTTTTCTTTACAGGATAGTGCTCTCCTGTCAACCAGAAATCCTTAGTAGATATATTATCCCAATCCTTTTTAGATAATTGCCCTTCATAAACCACATAGCACAGTGTCACTTCTTTTTTTTCATAAGGCATTAACTCAATATCTAATTGAGGTGTGTCTGTCAAAAGCTGAGCTTCAGCGGCCACCCCGTTTGCATAGACCAATGTTTCAAGATATAAATCATATAAATATACAGGTATAGTGCTGTCTGTTATGTTTGAAACACTTGCCTCTACTTCGATAATATCAAAATCAGTTCCGTCTGATACTTCCAGTACATCTTGTCCATATATCTTGACAGCTTCTTCATTAGTGTATACTTTTGCATTATTTACGGTAAGTGTACAGCATTCCTGCCACTGCTCTGATGTATTAAATGCAATATCTTTGTATTCTACCTGGGGATATTTCATGTTTATTCTGACTGTAGCTACTATTATACATACAAACAGGATAAATCCTACTACAAATAATATATATTTAGACTTTTTCAAGTTTACCTTCCTTCATTGAATACATTTCATCTACAAGCTCACCCATCTCATCAAAATCATGAGAGGCTACAATAATCAACGCTCCTCTTTTCTTCTCTTCTGCCAGAATGTTTCTTAATCTTATAACAGATTCATCGTCTAACCCATTAGTCGGCTCATCAAGAATTATCAAATCAGGTTGTTCAAATATTGCAGCCGCAATACCAAGCTTTTGCCTCATTCCAAGGGAATACTGTCTATACTTCTTCCCGCTATCTTCAGCAAGCCCAACTCTGGCTATTGTATTCTCAATATCTTTTTGGCTGGCAATCTTTTTTATCGAAGCCAGCATTGAGAGGTTATCATAGGCCGTCAGTCCTCCATGAAAGCCTGAATTTTCAATCATTAATCCAACACTACGTGGGAAATCCATATCCCTTCCAAGACACATATCATCGATGTATATCTCCCCTTCATTTAATTTGATCAACCCACATATAGCCCTAAGAAGCATAGTCTTCCCTGAACCATTTTTGCCTTTTAAACCATATATTTTTCCAGAAGAGAACTGTACATTACAGTTACTTAGAATACTGTTATTCTTTATCTCCTTTGATATATTTCTCACATCTATAATCATGCCTTCTACCTACCATTCCATGTATGTCGAGCATTTCACCCACACCAATAATGTAATTATCAAATATATAATACAGCCCGCCACCGTCCATACGCTTCCCAATCCCATTGCAGGCACCAAAAATACATTAGGACATATCACTATAGTCTGAAACAAACCACCCAAAGTAAATAAACAGTAATAAATAGCAAATGGGAAAACACTGGCTAAAATATAACTGTCCACCAAATGAAAAATTCCACAGGAAAAAAGTGCTGTGGTTCCAGAAAACAAACCATCAAATAGAATATAACTAATGGTATAGATTAAGGGATGTTTATAAAATAAGGCAGCCCCTATCTCGTTTGCATATGGTCCTACTGCTATTAAAGGATCAGGATACAAAAGAGGTCTGACGGTCATTGTAAGTGTAAAATTAAGCAACAGCGGCACAGCTATAACCATAAATCCCAATGAAAAGATCATTCCGCCCGTTTTAAGGCAAAATGCTTTTTTAGTCATACGTACCTTGTGCTGCATATAATAGTTATTCTTAACCAGAATCCCATACTCTATACATACAGACATGCCTGAAAGAATTGGAAGGATAAGATAAAACCAGTTACTGTGGACAAAATACAACGACCCACCAATCCATGATATATATGCATTTTCAGGAATCCCATAAGCCATGTTATTCCATAAAAATGCGTTTTCTATAAACTGCCATAAAGCAATGAAAGTTCCCACCATCAGTGAGACAAAAAACATCTTATGAGTAGAAATAAAATTATTAAAAACCATTTTTACAACTTTTTCTCCCAAAACAAACTAAGAATAAAATTCCAATCCCATAAAGAACAAGCACTAAGATCATCATTTTATTATCTTCAATAATCCATGAATTTTTTGAGAGCATTGCAAGCTGCGCAGGTAATAACCCAATCTCCAACAGCACTCCTGCAACTGCCAGCCCAATGCTTACACAAATACCAATCAACGGAGAAATTTTTATCTCTATAATCAGTTGAACCAATCCTACAAGATATGACCGTAAAATAAACAGCAAACTGGTAATAATATATGCTTTAAAAGAAAAATCATCATAAGAAGACTCTATAGTATCTGCAGTTAGTGGCACACATATTATTTTTTCAATAAAAACCGTTCCAATAAGAATACAACCCAACACGGTGTAGTATATTATTGCCACGAATGCAATCCATCTGATTCTTCTATTCCACCATTTGCTAATACTTTCATACCTTATTAGACTTTGAACTTTCCCTGTTATTTCATCATAAGCAAATCCCATTATTGTCATGCTAAATCCAATTTGTATTGTCAGCCACTCTATAGGAAGATCCCTCTTCCTCTGTGTCATAAACCCAAAGCTTTTCCTTGTTCCATATAAGATTTTTCCCAGATGATATTGAACCGATGATGGCAGACAATATCCTTCATTTATCGCCATTACATAATCTGCCAACTGACTAAATAAGATTATGAAAATAGCAATTACAGGTATTATTATCAATAATTTCCTGTTCCCTATTCCATATTTTATTTCAAAATCATTCATATATATTTAAAAATCCATCTCTGGTTCTAGGTATACAAAACAATACTTATCATTAGATGTCCCATTAATTAAAGCCATGGTTTCATCTTCAGCGTACAAACACAACACATTATCCTTCGTCAAATAATCTTCGTTTTCCATATAAAAAACATATTCAACGTTGGTAATTTCTTCTCCAGTTATAGGCTGATCTATAAAAACATCCGCAGTATCTCTTATTTCCTTTGGCAGATTCGAATGATATGAAGTTGTGATAAATGTGCTCATGTCCAGCATTTCTCCTGATTTAAGGTTATAACACATAGTATACAATCCCCAGGAACACAATCTTTCATCATCCAAAACGCTGATATCCATATTAATAACCGCATAATATCCATCAGTCTGAAGTACACCATCTATCTCATCATCATCTAGTGTATCAACCAGATTAATCCAATCTCCATGAGTCTTGGTAACTCTGGCCGAATTCACTTTAATCTTAAAACCTGCTTTTTCAAACGTATCTCCTGCCTTATATACCTCGCAGCCTTTTCCTATTTCCTCTATTCTTGCTACAGTATCTGTATTATCCTCTTCACTATCGACTATTATTATCTCTGGTAAAACTTCATTACCCTCTTCTGCTACATTTTTTTCTGAGTTACCGCATCCTGCCAATAGTATAGCCGATAAAATAAACAATATCGCTTTATTCTTTTTGATTCCAAACATATTGTACCGTTCCTTTATTTAAACCCGCAGTCTATCACTATTATACATGATAGACTGTGGTAATATTAATTAATATCTATTACTTATATTATCTGGGCTCCACTTGCCTGATACTTTATGAATTGCATTATCCTGCCTTATTACTACCATTGGATACGCATACTTTCTGTTACCATACAGCCAGTTTGAAATATATCTATATGACCCGGTTGGTACAGATACCCAATCTGAATATATCTTAGGATCTATACCCGTGCAGCTAGTTGCTACATTTGTACCTGCAACTGCTGTATTGAATTTCGTCGACTTAGCATTGTTTTTGACATAAGTAGCAGTATCATCCTGTTTTTCTCTTGCAGGACTTATACTTCCATCTGATCCATCTGCATAAAAATTAAAATCAAACGTCGCATCCTTATAGTTATTAGCACTTGCTATATTCTTGGTTTGAATTATCGTACAAGCCATTAAAATAAAAACAAAAATCTTACGTGCAAAAACCTTACTTTTACATTTTTCCATAAATACCTCCGTTTTAATGTAAATTATTTGTTCTACAATTAGATATTGCCGGCCATCTAATTCTACAATCCAAATATATCACTTTTAATACACAAAAAAACAAAAAGGGTACAAACTGCATTGTTTTGGGTACGAACTGCATACTTCACCTCAAAAAATGATACTCAAGCCATAAAAAACCTAGAGTATAATTACTCTAGGCCAGACTGACGCGCAAACTTTCGGTCCACTGAAGCATATTCTGCCACAGTTAGCGTAATTCAATCTAACGCTGTTTCATATTAAGTATTAGCTACGAATCATCGGCTATGTTCTCTTTGTCAGTTGGATCTACCCAACAGCTAGTATTGAATAATTCTTTTATTTGGCTAAAATATAATGAGCGTAAAATCAGTAGCATTTGGAGTTATCATTGTTATGGGAAAAATAGAAAAAACTTATACTAAAACAAAATGTGGAGTTCCCGTTGAACAAACATATACATTAGAGCCTGCTTTAAACAATATGTATGAAAACATGAGTATGAAAGCATTGGCCAAAGAGATATTGCTTGAAGAAAACTATGTGAGATATATAAAGTCCTATTATTTTACATTTTGGGCTCAGATTCTGGGTATTTTGGCAGGCTTTCTTATTCCTATGATTATATTTAGCATTTATCTTAAGGATATAGAAAATGGTATCCTTGCAGGAGCTGGATTTGGGAGTATGTGGATGATTCTTTGGATTCCGGGAGCACTGTTGCTGCCGCAAACAAGGATATACAGACAATTTGCCAAATGGTACAGAGATGATAATTCGCAAATATATGAATTGAACTTAATATTTAAAAAATAATACTCAGGGAGAACAAATAATATGTATGAAAATCACAATGTAAAAGTTACAGTATTAAGCAGCAAATGTCCCAAATACAAAGCCGGAGACGAGATACACTTCAACGGTGCTTTTATAGACAAAGAAAGCAGTGCTGAACTTTGCATGGTTGCCATGCAAGCCATTTATCCATTTATATATGCTTTCAGACGCGGTGGAAAACTAAAAGAAGGTCCTTATCAATGTACAGATTGTGAAGAAACAGTCGTATTTAGGATTGAGCAAAACGATTAATTTAACCTGGGAACCCAGTGCAATCTCAAGGAGGGGCCCACATTGGTGGGAGGATTCCTTGAGATAGGAGAATTTGCATGCAAATTCGACATTTCTCAACCAACTAAACTAGCGCGAGACGGGACTCGAATACCCTTCAAAATTTTCTTAAATCTCCCAACCCCCGAAAATACAAGGAAAGGAAGACCTGTACCTCCGGGGAGATTTGTTTTAGACGCAGTTTAGACGCGAAATATATCCTATCACATTCTCATATTGACAAATATGTCACTCGAAAGTAAAATCTATCTAAACAGAGCACTCGCCCACAAGGTGGGTTAGCTCCCGAGATGAACTATAGCCTATCTCAGCTCGCCAAAGTTGAGGGATAGGCTATTTTTATTTGCGCTTGTTATTCCTATCGTCTAAATAGGCAAGCAATGCTATTAAGAAAGTACCAGCCAGAAACAATGTTGTCAGAACTTCATATGTACTCATGATAGCATCACCTCCCTTCCATGAAATGGCTCGGGAGGCTAACCACACCTCATAACACGAGTGCTCATGACGAAAATAATATCACACTAAAAATGTTACCTCAATAAAATTCGAACATTTTTTCGAAGTTGCACATTTTGATAAATTATCAAATTCTTCACAGATTTTACAAGTTATACAGATAATTATTCGCTATAACTGACACTCGCCCATGTCCCAGTTGCTTGTCATACAAAATATGGCAGTATACTTCAATGGTACTTTTATAGGCAAAGAAAGCAGCAAGAAACCCATGCGGGAACCCAAGGATACACAAACTCCACCTCTGTCACTTCAATTGATTATTATTGACACATTTATTACAAAGGGTA
>JABUSV010000217.1 GCA_021442555.1 Pseudobutyrivibrio sp.
AAGGAGCAACAAACCCCAGCTTAAGAGCCAATTCCTTGAGGGCATTCATATGATCTACGCCCATGGCACGGTCTGGTGCACCTCCTGCATGACAGTACTCATTTTCCAACTGTATTCCAAGGATTGGTCCACCATCCTTTACATACATTCCTTCTGCTTCTTTGGCTAGCCTTGTCCAAAATCTGGTGACACACTCCATATACAGTTCGTCGTTGGTTCTTGTGTATCTGAAAGGCTTGTCCTTATCTACCTGAAACAGTCCGTTATGGTTCATTTTTTCAACTAACCAGTCCGGGAAGCCTCCGTTTCTACACTCACCATGGGACCATGGTCCTATTCTAAACCAGACCTTAAGCCCCACTTCCTGGCACAGCTTCAAAAATGCTCTGACATCTCTTCTGTCTGAGAAGTCAAATACCCCTTCTTCCTCTTCATGATGTATCCAGAAAATATATGTTGCAACCACAGTCACTCCGCCGGATTTCATCTTAAGCAGAGCCTGTTTCCACTCATCCTTGGGATATCGACTGTAATGGAACTCTCCCATAACAGGCAGCATAGGGCGTCCGTTTCTTGTCATATATTTGTTATTAACGCCGTAAAGGGTGCCGTCTTTTGCGGCACCCTCCATAGGTTTTACTATTAATTCTTTTTTAGGTGAAACATTAAAAGTGATATTCACTACTGTGTAACCTCCGCCATATCTCTTACATCTATTATAGCATTGGAATTACCCTGAACTGTAGGAAGCTTTCCGTCCCACTTTTCAATCTTCTGCTGCTCAAGAATCTCCTGAGTGATTGACTCGGACAAAAGCTTGTTAGCCTCTGCGTCTGCCTGAGCTTCGATAAGCTTGGCATCTGCAGTACCCTGAGCCTGCACCTTCTTGGTTTCAGCCTCAATCATGGCTACTTCCTTTTCCTTCTGGGCGTTAATCTTGGCTGTCTGGGCTTCGATCTCTGCCAATTCCTTCTGCTGTTGTGCATTAACTTTTTGCTGAACAGCTTCCCTTGTCTCATCATCAGCATCGATGTTAATCAAGGATACGTTCTCTACAATGATACCATATGGCGCGAACTTGGTCTGAATGTATTCAGTAAGTGCCAGGTTAAGATTAGCTCGCTCGTCACCAAGAATATCTGTTACAGGATACTGAGCTGTTACTTCCTTGGTCCATGAGATAATGTTTGGCTTGATAAAGGTATCTCTTACGCTCTCACCATTCTTACCCTTGAATCTTGTAAAAGTATTGGCAATTGTTGTCTCATCAAAGCGATATGTATAAGTCAAATCAACTGTAAGACCCTTACCGTCAGAAGAGGGAACCTCAAAACTGTCATTATCCGGACTATCGCCTCGATTATCGCTTGTAAGATATGACTGCTCGATACCTATAGTGTATGTAGTTACCTTTTTAGTAGGAAGAATTATATGCCAGCCCTGGCTTAAAATCTCTCCATCAACACCACCGTTCATGTTATACACTACACCAACATACCCTGTTGGAACCTTGATAACACACATTTTAAACAATACCAGAACAACGAAAATAATAAGTATTGTCTTGAATATATTTTTGCCATTTCCTGCATTTGCAGGTCTTTCACTTACTTTTTTTCCTATCATATGCTGTACCTCCTATTGATGCCTTTATTTTCTCCTACAATTACTAACTAATATACATTAAACAAGGCGAATTAGATAGTACTAATCCGCCTTGTATCGTCCTTTAATTCTCTAAAAACGTCTTAATGTTGATTTTTGACATAATCGCCGCTGTTGTGCCATCCACATCATCTCTTAAGGCCCGCCAGTCCAGTACCTCATAGTCTTCAAAAATCTCCTGCTTACCCTCTAATACGTCTGCTAATCTATCAGATTTATCTACAGAACCAACAAAATAAACCTTAGCTAGCTTGTCATCATCTTTCTTTACGTACATGTCTTTGATTTTAAAATCAAATCCCACCTCAGTATTCTCCCAGGTCATATAACCTTCTGTGGTAAGCTTTGAGCCATTATTGGCATTATATTCCGTGTTGAAATCTATCTGATTGCCCACAGGATTTCTGACCATAGTCATGGACATGCTTTCATTTTCTGGAAGCTCATAGTAAAAATACATAGTTCCCATGTCAAGACCATCCAACGCCATGTTGGCTCCTGGCATGGCATGCTCCAGATCAAACTCTATCCTGCGAACATGATTATCTCTTGTTACATACTCTGAGACTACCACGTCATATTCTGGAGACTCTACTCCTAACAATTCCCAGATAAAATCTCCACATCCCTGAGGAATGGTTATGACATACTTATCACTGATGGTACCATCCTCATCCACCAAAGTCTTGCCAACATCGTCTATGGTTACTTTTCCCATAAAATTAACAATATCTGTAGCGTGTTCTGAGAACCATTCCTGTGATATATCTGATGTGAAATCAGGCGCCTTGGTAAACATATCAAGGTCCGTAGGAAAAGCATATCCCTCGTCGCCAAGAAGAGGCATTTCAAAATACACTGTGTCGTCATCTATATAAGTATTAAGTTGACCCATTTCAAACCACAGCAGGCTAACATCACTTTTTACAGACATGGCCTTCTGTGAGAAAGATCTTACACCTTGCACATCAACGTAGGTGGAAGATCTGACCTTTTTCATCTCAGATAAACCAAGACGCCCTGACACAACAGTCTCGCCATTAAAATAATCTGTGCAAAGCTCCATTATATCCACGTCATAAAGAAAATAATTGTGGTTTGGAATAGTCTCCTGCGCAAAATGAAGTGTTGCCAAAAGCAATCTGTTGCTAGGCTTTTTTAGCTGTTGAAGCACAAATACTGTGCCTGCCACAAGCAAGCACAGTACTATTATTAATGCAATATATCTTTTTTTAATTCTACTCTCTTTTTTACCCATGCCCTAGATTATATGATTATTTTTTCCAGGTTACAATGGCTTTAAACAAATCCTTGTCAGTCTTTATCTCAAAGGTTCCCCCCATAGCCTCAGTAAAGCTCTTGACTATGGCAAGACCAAGGCCTGAACCTTCGGTATTACGGGATACATCGCCTCGAACAAATCTCTCTGTAATCTCCTGCTCGTTAAAATTAAGCTCACTTTCAGAGACATTGACCATAGTAATAACAACCTGTCCTAACTCCTTAGATTCCTCTGCATCCACATACACTCTGGTTCCTTCAAGCGCATACTTTGCAGCATTAACAAAGAGGTTCTCAAATATTCGGTATGCCTTGGCGCCATCTAAATTGAGGATAATCTCCTCTGGCATGTTATATATGAGGCGAAGTCTTCTCTCAGACAGCTTGTCCTCCTGTTCGGCAGCTACCTGCTTGATAAGATGACAGATATTAAGCTCACTGCACTCAAGAGTCATGGTATCCGAGCTGGCCTTGCTAAGTTCAAACAGGTCTTCGATAAGCACCTTCAGACGAAGGGACTTGCGCTCTAATACATCGATGTATTCCTGTCTCTTTTCCTCATCCAAGTCAGGATCCTTGAGAAGCTCCACATAGGTAGTAATCGCAGTAAGTGGAGTCTTTAAATCATGGCTAACGTTGGTAACAAGCTCTGTCTTCATTCGACTGGACCTGGTCTCCTCGATAACAGCATCTGAAAATCCATCCGCTATGTTGATAAGTTCATCCTTCAGGTCGTTATACATACCCATGTCCTGCTTGAGCTTGTCTGTAGCAAAATCACCTGAAGCAATATCAGCTGCTGCATCCTTAACAAGTCGCAGCTGGTCTCTGGTTCTGGCTGCATGTTTTTTCATCATTCTGGCTACAATTAAAGCATAGAATATCAGCACAACCGGACCTGCCACCCACATACAGCATACCAATGAAAGTAAGATAAAATTGATAACTACTACTTTTTTGATAGTCCTGTTTTTATCATCCTCCAGGTTGAGATGCTCTATCTCATCCCTGAGCATTTGTCTGTATTCCCTGATCTCGTTTCTCTTAACACCTATAAAGCAATGATTAGAGATATATTCTCTCCAGCCCTTGATTACAAGGGTTTTTAGAGATATAACAGCTCCACACCACAACAGATAATATGGTGTTAAAAACAGTGCATAGCAGCCGCAGAACATCATGGTATCCATATCGCCCACAGCATATCCGTAATATATATCGAATGCTGCCTCTACAAATAATATGACAAATACGCCAACTAAGATTGCCAGCTCCAGGTATAGTACGCCTTCGCTGCCATCATTTTTTGCCCAAGGTCTTCCAAGGATAAGTGCAGCTACCGCCAAAGCACCAAGAATCATCCACATCCTTGATATATATCCAGTATTGTAGTAGTAGATTTCATATGGGTCTATATCATCCTGACATGAATAATTAGGATAATACCTGCAATCACGACTTATAGCATATACATATACTGTATTTCTGGGAGCGCCGGCACCTATCCCTTCTTCTGAGTACTGCACATAGTTTTGATATGCCATGATATCTCTTACAAAATCAGATGCAAGACCATCTGCATTATATGAGTTGGAAATAGACAGTTTGCCCTGGGCATCATATTCTAATGTGATAAGCAATACATATTTATCCTTTAGATAATCTACACTCTTGCTGCCCTCGAGATTTTCCACGTAATCTGGTACAAAATATAACAGATCATCTGTAGCATTGGTGCTAACGAGATTTAGCTTTGTCTCATATACTGTCTCATACACAGGCTCTGGAGTAAGTGCAGCCGTTTCATCTTCTGATGTCTCATCATCTGCTGCAGTATCTTCTGTGTCATCTGTTACATCCGGTTGTTCGACCTCTACCTGGTTTTCTATTACTTCTCGTTTGATTATTGCATAATCCACATATTTTCGCTGATACCCAAAGTTTTCCTTGAAAGTATCAAACCTGCTTTTGATATAGTCCTGATTGTTGAAATCAGATATCAGGTCATCCTCCCAGGTGTTCATTTCCTCTGCATACAAGGCGTAACTACCCTCTATCATAATAGCAGGAATATCAGAATTCTCGTATTCATAGCCTTTTTCTTCCAGCCTGGCTTCTTCTTTTTTCAGAGCTGCTCTTCCTTCTCTGTTAAAATCTTTGGCCATCATGCCGCTGACTAACACAGCAACCAGCACCAGAATCACCAGGATTGTGTTTAGTACCTTATAACTCTTTTTCGATTTTGTATCCAATTCCCCATACCACCTTTAAATATTTTGGTTGTTTCGGGTTAATCTCTATCTTATCCCGAATATTTTTGATATGTACCATTATTGTGTCAGTTGCCACAGCCTTTTCATTCCACACTCTTTCGTATATCTCCTCAGCAGAAAACACACGTCCCGGGGACTTGATAAGTAGCAGCAAAATCTTGTATTCCAGGGGAGTGAGCTTTACAGGTTCTCCATCCAAAGTAACACTTACTGCTTCTTCGTCCAATTCCAGACCTCCGACCACGTGAACGAGCTCATTTTTCACGTCCTGTCCTTTGGAATCTGTATTGCCAGAAGAATATTTTTTGTAGCGTCTAAGCTGGGAATTGACACGAGCCAACAGCTCCATAGGTGCAAAAGGCTTGGTAACATAATCATCTGCTCCGATATTCAAGCCTGTTATCTTGTCCATCTCCTCAGACTTGGCAGACAGCATTATTACCGGAAAATCATATTTTTCCCTAAGCTTCATGGTCATCTCTATCCCATTCATCACTGGCATCATGATATCTACAATCGCCAGATCTATGTCCTCTTGATTCATAATCTCAAGACCAACCGCTCCGTTTTCAGCTTCAAAAACTGTATAGCCCTGATTCTTGAGATAGATTTCCACGCCTTTTCTTATTTCCTTGTCATCCTCCACTATCAGGATATTACCTTCCATCACGCTCTCCTTTTATGGTCCCCATAATAATGTCTAAATCTAAAAATCTGATTAATAAAAAAATAAAGAATTTCTAAAGAATTCTCAAAAACCTCCAAAACAGAGGCTTATGTGATTATATATTACACTTTTTCAGTGTTAATTTCGCCTCTATCCTACACTTTTTCAGTGCAAACTAGTCCTTGCCCTACACTTTTTAGCGTAAATCAGTCATTACCCTACACTTTTCCAGTGTTTGTCGTCTTCACGTTTTGTTTGCAATTATGTGATATTATCCAGAATATATTTCGATAACCTACTTGGAGGTAAGCAAATGAATATTCAGGAACAGCAGTCTAACGATAAAAATAAACTGGCAAGAAATGGTGGAATCATCATATCTCTTGTTGTATTTTTCTATACCGCAGTGTCCTTTTTTGTACAAGGAGGCATGCTCACAGGAGAACAGACTTTCAGATTTGCAATGGTGATACTGTCTATTATGCTGCTTATAGTATTCTTCAAGCTCAAGGGCAATCAGAGAATATATATCGACCTGTTTATGGTGGTGATGGGACTGCTTACCATCTCTACTCTTGTTACCACCTCCAGCGTGCAGCTGTATGCAATACTATATAGTGTAGCCATCCTCATCATGGCTTACGGCGACCAGCGGACTATTACCCTTGGAAGTATTGTCGCAGTTATACTAATCATAATTGCAAATATAATTCACCTTAAAAATGGTGAAATAAATGCCATGGATTTCCTGCTTCAGGTAATATTTTTTGGAATTGCCATAGTAAGTGTGATTATGGTGTGTCGCATGCAAAGAAAACATCACGATCAGGACCTTGCCATCGTAGAGGATGCTGCATCAGCTCAGCTTGAAACCTCCAAAAATATTATTGATTTAGCTGGAAAGCTTTCGGAAAAATTTACAGAAGCCCGTCAGGTATCAGATGACCTCAACGAGTCAATGGAGTCCACACATGTTTCAGTTATGGAGATTGTAGAAGGTACAAAAAGTACCGCAGAGGCTATAGAGCAACAGACTGCCCAGACAGCTGACATCTCAGAGAGTATCTCTGTTGTTGGCCAGGAGGCATCTACCATCAGTGATATCTCAGGTGTCGTAGAAGCTTCAGTTGCAGAAGGCGTAGATCTTATCAACCAGCTCAAAACTCAGGCTGAGCAGGTTGCAAAAATCAATATTGAGACCAGCGAAACCACCAAAGCTTTAAATGACAGCATCAAGGACGTACACGCCATCACAGAGACTATTCTTGGTATATCCAGTCAAACTAACCTGTTAGCCCTCAACGCCTCTATCGAGGCTGCACGTGCCGGGGAAGCAGGCAAAGGATTTGCGGTAGTAGCTGATGAGATTCGTTCTCTATCTGAAAGCACCCGAGAAGCCACACAGCAGATTGAAGAAATCATAGAAAGACTCACCAAGGATGCCAGCTCTGCGGCTGATGCTATGTCAAAATCTGCAGAATATGCAGGAAGACAAAATGAACTCATCGAGGCCACCGGAGACAAACTCTCCACCATAAAAGAACAAACAGAGGAGCTTCACAACGAAGTAATACACGTCAACGAATCGGTAAAGACCGTCATAAACGCCAATACCGCGATTATGGATTCCATTACCAACCTGTCAGCTACCTCAGAGGAAGTTGCTGCATCTACAGACACTGTACTGTCAGTATCTGACGCTGCAATGCTGGCATTAGACGGAATGAACGACACCCTCCGTCAGATTAATGAGATATCCAATAACATGGAAGATGTGGCTAGGAATTAATATACTTATACTTCACTGTAATGACTCTATACATCCATCGCTGATTTCATATACGAAATCAGATAATTCCTCTATGTCTCCTGGAATATGACTTGTTAATAATATAAGCCTGTCTGGTGCTTTTAATTTGACAATAAGCCTTTTTATCATGGCTACACCTGCTTTATCCAATCCATTAAAGGGCTCATCAAGAATAATAATCTTTTGATCTTCCATTATGGCTTGTGCAATTCCAAGTCTTTGTCTCATTCCAAGAGAAAAGTTTTTGATTTTTTCCTTGTTATTTAAATCAAGGCCTACCTTAATCAACACGTCCTCTATCTGTTTGTAACCGATTTTGTTATTTATTTTTGCCAGATAACGAAGATTCTCGTATTGATTATAATTTTCTATGAAGCCCGGTTTTTCTATAAGAACTCCTAAGTCCGGCAGAAAATCTATATCCTTACCCACTATTTTATCGTTAAGAGCTATTGTTCCTGAATCAGACTTAATGAATCCGCATATTGTCTTAAAAAATACAGACTTTCCAGATCCATTTGCTCCAATAAATCCATATATATTTCCACTATTAATTTCCTTTTCTTGCATAACTTATCTCAGATATTATCAGTACAGCGATACCTACCAATACATATAAAAGATTAAGGATTATATACCCTTTTAGGCTGAAAGAGAAATAATATGGTCTCATTACAACATATGGCTGCAATTCCGTAGGCAACCCCATATCCAAAAGCGAAGTAACAATAAATGGAACAATAACCACAGCTATTCTATTCTTTATAAACGAAGTGATTCCTACAGCAAAAATCAAGAAGCACAAATAATATACAACATGCAGAATATATATCATTCCAAAGTACCTGAAAGGATTTGAAATAAAACAATCTGCTCTATAACTTACGATATCCTGAATATATTCCAGTTCAGTGTCATGTGCTGTTTTTAGATACGTCAATCCTGCAAATAACAATTCAGAAAGTGCAAAGATTAATGTTCCCGACAAAACAATAGCCATCAGTTTTTGAGTCACATACTTTCTATTGCCTTTGCGGCTTGTACAGAAGTATCTAAAATGATTGTTTTTCTCTGTTAACATAGTAGTGATATAAGGTGCCACAAGAAATAAAGGAGTCAATGCTTGAACTGTATAGTAACCGTCCTTCCACACTCTGAATACATTTCCAAAATATTTCTCATAGTATTCAACCATGTCATTACCTAATTCTAGCAAATCCTGTGATCTGCCAGCAGATAACGCCGTTTTCCATCCACTGTAATATGTGTTGATTAGCATTAGAGACACTATCATAAATATCAATAAAAGATTTGACTTTTTAAAAACCGCTCTTTTCAGCTCGCTTTTCACAAAATAATCCCTTTCTAAACTTTAACTTCTAGTTTTAACATTGTTGCTTATGTTACGAAGTCTATACGTTGAAGAAAAAAATTACAATATGCATACCTCCCAACGGTAATTCTAATCTATATCTGTCATCTCCAATACAAATCAAAATTAATATAAGATTGCATAAAAGCCTTGAATTCTCTTCTGGCCACAACAACCTTGTTCTCATTTGACAGAATTAATGTTCTATCATTTATATCTGCAATCTGCTCCATATTTACAATATATGATTTGTGACACCTGTAAAAATGTCTATTGTCTAGGATATCCATCCAGCTGTTTAGGGTTTCATCACTTCTATATTCTTGATTTAATGTGTATACATACGTACAGCATCTGTTAGACTCTATGTAAATAATATCCTTTTGTAATATGTTTATAGATATGCCATCCCTATGCACCTGCACTTCTTTGTACATTATTAGATTTTTTGCAACATCATCTATTGCTCTAAATAGCTCATCTTTATCTATAGGCTTGGTGACAAATCTGTAGGCTTCTATCTCGAATGCCTCCTTAAAGCGTTCAAACATACCGGAAAGCATGATGATTTTGTAATCAGCCCCTTGTTGTTTTAACCTTCGCCCAAGCTCTATTCCGTCCATTTGAGGCATCTCTATATCTAAAAGCAGCATTTTCATATCAGCTTTGCTTTCTAAAACTTCCATCGCTGATTTGAAATTAACCAATTCTATATCTATATCCCTGTTCTCTACGTATTCCTTAATCAGATCCTCCACAATAGAATGAACGCCATCTACATCATCACATACTCCTATTATCATGTTATTCATTTATTCAAGCCTCCCGCATGTGAAATAATACACATTATACCGCAACCGTTACCCTTTGTGTATTGTATTACATATAAAAAACGCTATTCCTATATCAAAGAATAGCGTTTAAAAAATTAATCTATTATATTATCTGACTGCAAGTGATAGCTTACAGCTGTGCGTCTACAAGCATTCCTGCGTAGGCGCTTGGAGCGTACGGATATGCGAACTCGTTGTCAGGGTTCTTGTATTCTACTACTATCTTGTTGACGTAGTTCATTGGGTTAATAGAGATGTTGCGTGCCTTGGTTGCAACAGCACCCTTGAATTTGTCCAGTACTCCAAAAGTCTCTGACTGTTTGTCAGAGTCGATTGCCCGGGACAACACCTCTTTGTCCAAGATGAGGTGTCCGTCCGCATCCTCGGATATACCTATTCCCGCAAGGGAGGTTCCCATGCCTCGTCCTATAGATGTGACATCCTTGTACAGCTTGGTGTTGCCATGGATATTGCTGTATTCTATTCCTACGTCTACCATTCCGTTGTAAGACTGAAGCAGACGATTAACACCATCTGCGATGGCGTCTGTATCATTCTTATAGCCAACCCTCACTGCGCCCTCTGTGACAGACTTGATCGTGAGCTCAAAGGACTTGTTGATGGTAAAACTGTTGGACATAGAGCTATGCTCTGTGCCATTGAGCTTGAAGTTGGAGTTGGTAGCAGGCTCCGTAACCTCACCTATGCCCAGCATGCTAAGTTCTCTGTATGAAGTATTAGAGCTGATAGCAAACAGAGAAGTTTCATTCTCTCCTAAGCCTGTAGCCTTGGAATATACACTAAGAGCTGTCTGATTGCGCTCGTTGGTAACCATCTGAGCCCCAAGTCCTATATCAGATGTGTTGAAGAGGCGCATAATCTTCTGCTGAATACTATAGTTGGTATCTGTGCTGGCTACCGAAAACTGGAATTCAAAGGCTCCAGCTCTGGTATTTACGTCAAACGAATACTGACCCTCTTCAAAATCCAAATCAAGGGCGTTAAGGTAGCGTCCCGTATTGACCTGAGGGGTAGCAAGCTTATCTATTGTAATCTCAAATTCTGGTGCAGCCTCGCCGTACTGTTCTCCTACATACTTGGCCTCTACTGCAGCCTCATTGGATGAAGTGGCTACTCGTCTGTCAAGGAGCGTAGAGATATTCTGATCCTTGCCAAGCTCGTTAATAGACCGAGACAGACTATTGGCATGTTCCTTAATATCTATAGCAAACTTTGTAACATCCCCTGTCTGGGTAATCTTATAGAGAGGAGACTTCTTGTTTGACTTCAATATGCTGTTGTAGGTATCGCGAAGTTCGCTTTTCTTGTGGGAATCATAACGACCGCCCATGTTCTCACCATAGGTCGTTAAGAAATAATCATATGCAGAATCTATGCGTGCCATACGCTCGTCCCCTCCTTTCTTCCCTGAAATCTAGGCTTATATATTCGTCCAATAGATCTATTGAACGAGAGTGCTTCCTTGCACCATGCCTGGGGATAATTATATACTTACCTACAATTGAGGTAGAATATTCCTTTTATAAGGCCATAATATCACGGTTTTTTTCATTTGAAAAGCTTTTTTACTGATTTTTAGAGCTTTTCTAATATTTTTATCGACATTATTTGTCAAGTTGTTTATATTTAATTCTATCTCAAGGAGTATATATATGACACAAGAATGCAAACTATGTCTTTTAAGAGACATCTCTGGCGAAGACTACGCCAATATTGAAAAATACAAGTTGGCCATCAAGGAAACTGACAGAGCCTCTGAAGATCTGTATGAGAAAAGACTAGCTGTATGCAAATCCTGCTCCCTTCTTAACCGTGGCACCTGTAATGCTTGCGGCTGCTATGTGGAGATCAGGGCTTTTTCCCATTTTGCTTGCTGTCCTAAGAAAAAATGGTAATAAGAGAGGGGCGCATTGCTACGCCCCTGATAGTTTACATATAAGTTCCAACTACAATTGGAATGTTGTATTCAATTCCAATGTCTATTGGTCCATCTTTCTTAACAGCTGTATCCACCAGTCTGTTAATCTCTCTTCTGATTCTGCGCTTCTCATCTGCAGTCTCTCCAAGGTTGGAGAAATCTACGATGGAGATGCTTGATATCTCTACAATCTCTTCCTCGATGGCATCCTTTAGTATAGGAAGTATGTTGGATAGCTTTTTAGCTTCCTCTACCACCATCTGTCTGTTGCCAAGATTTTCAGCCTGAGCATATATGCACTCACACACAGTCTCAAGAAGCTCAGTGACGCAGCCTGTGTCTGCGCCAAGGCTGTCAATGTAATCTGCAAGAGCGATTACCATCTGCTGGCATCCAATGAGCAGTTCTAAATCTTTTCTTTCATTGCCGCTGGAACCACGTCTTTCAAAGAACTCATTGGTATGGCCGATTGTGTCTATCATTTCAAGCATTTTTGCTCTTGTAAAATATGCCATGGGATATACCTCCCTCTATATTACTGTAATAAGTTAAGCACACCCTGTGTAGCCTGGTTAGCCTGCGCAAGCATCGACTGACCTGCCTGCTGTAAGATATTGTTCTTTGAGTACTCAACCATAGCGTCTGCCATATCTGTATCACGGATTCTTGACTCTGCAGCTGCTGTATTCTCTACTACGTTATCAAGGTTTGCGATAGAGTGCTCTAATCTGTTCTGTGCTGCACCAAGCTCAGCTCTCTGGTCAGATACTCTAAGGATTGCATCTGCGATAGCATCGATAGCGTATGTAGCGCCCTTACCTGTTGTATCAGCGAGATTAAGACCTTCAATACCAAGGCTCTTAGAGTTCATAGCCTCGATACTAACCTGAATTTTGTTACCCATGTCAGCATCTGCGCCTACGTGAAGGTTGAATGTAAGTGCGTTCTGTACCTCTACATAGCCCTTGTTGATTGTAAATGCAATCGACTTGCTGTATACACCTGTGCTGGAAAGTACATCGACTTCCTTCCATATTGGTTCAACTGTAGCACCTACTGTAGTTGCTCCTACTGTAGATGCAGCCTTAAGTTCTATCTTTACAAGCTCATATGCCTGATTAGCATTAATGAGTGTAGGATTAGACTTGTCAAGCAAAGTCTTGGCAGCATCACCTGTGAATAGATTTCCTTCCGAATCCTTACCAGTTGTTGTTCCAGGATCTGTATTGTCGGAAAATCTTGTTACAGAATTACCATTATACTTAACAGATGAGCCCATTGTTAAAAGCTCTAATATTTTGGTTGATGTAATCTGCGCATTTGCCACATCATCATTGGCACTGATGGTGTATGACTTATCGTCGATAGTGATTGTATCTCCAATGGCTAAATCAAACATACCCTTGAGATTTGCAGGAGCAGTTGGAGTAACTGTATTTCCATCATGTGTTACTCCCAATCTTTTTGCATCTGCAGTTATTGCAGAAGTCACACGAGCAGTATCTATCGTAATTGTAGGAGTTGCAGCCCCCTCTTTGTATTGTTTTGTAACATCACTTAGTCTAATCTGAGTAGTTGTAGGCGATGCTGTATCATCTGCTACTATAGTCTTGCCATCAATCTGATCACCTATTGCTAAGAGGATGTTTACATCATGAGTCTTTCCATTTGTATCAGTATATGTTGCGGTCACACCATAATTATACTGTGAACCATCCATATTAAGAGCATGCGCAACCTCTGTATTGTCTACCGCACCAATCTCATATCTAACGCCACCGATTGTGTACTTATCACCAGCTTCAAGAGCTACCATTGTGAATGTACCTTCTGTTGTGTTCTGGATAAGAGTTCCCTCTAGACCTGCATCATGACAGTTGATGTAAGAGTTCTTTAAGCCGTTATCACCCTTGAGAAGGAGTGTCTCGTTAAATTTAGTTGTCTCTGCGATACGATCGATTTCTGTTGAAAGCTCGCCGATTTCGTTCTGGATTGCCTGACGATCTGAGAGAGAGTTTGTTCCGTTTGCTGCCTGAACGCAAAGCTCGTTCATTCTCTGGAGCATACTGTGAACTTCATTAAGAGCACCTTCAGCTGTCTGTACACAAGACACACCGTCGGATGCGTTTGTAGAAGCACGGTCAAGACCTCTGACCTGCTTTCTCATCTTTTCTGAAATAGAAAGGCCTGCTGCGTCGTCTGATGCTCTGTTAATCTTGTAACCTGAAGAAAGCTTCTCAGTGTTCTTAGCCTGTGCATCAGTTGTGATGTTAAGCATACGAGATGAGTTCATTGCCTGCATGTTGTGTTGTACTACCATAATACATTCCTCCGTGATTATATCTCGCTTCCTTGCAAGAATCTAATTCCATTAGTCGTGATAGCCCAACATCCGTGTCTGGCCTTTATGTATGAAGTTTGGTAAAGTTTTGTTGCTTTACAACTTATTTATCGTATTCAAATTTTCTTACTTAACCCCTTTTGTTAAAAAAATTTTACAAAAAAACTGACCCGACACTATGTCGGGTCATATATATTACTTTTTACTGTCATAAAACTGTGGTCCGTCCACCTGAACCTTGGCCATGGCATTCTTATAATATGCGCTGACTGCATTGGAAGATTTTCTTATCTCCTTAGCCTCTTTTCTTAGATTGGAAAAACGAGCAGTGGCATATTCCTTGTTGCGCCTCTCAGTTGCCTCTATGTCTGCAGTAAGGTCTGTAATATCTCGTATCAGGCCTTGCATGACAGCAATCTCTAAAGCATATTTTTCCTTGTTGTTTTCCAGCTCATCCTTTACCCTGGCAAAAAGCTGTTCAAAGCCATCATCCAAGATATTGATATCGTCGATTAGCTCGCCCTTTTGGGCTATGTTGTCATCCAACTGCTCCGGAGTAGAAAAATTATCCTGCAGTATGGCAGTTTGTTCCTTGCACCTTACCAAAAGCAATCTGAGATACTGCTTCTTTTTTTCAAGAGACTGGGACAACATACTTACATACTCTGTCGTCATAGTCTCTCCTTAAGCTGTAGTCTTTTTGCCGTTGGCAGTGAGCTTCATTACCTCTTTCCAGGTATCACGCATGGTTCTAAGATGCTTTAGGACTTCCTCGAGATACTTTGGATCCTTGGTCATCATAGCCTTGTGAAGCTGCTCGTTCATATAGTTATACACATTGTCAAAGTCCTTGGCTATCGGATATTTGTGATCCAATGACAGCTGGAACTCCTCGATGATATTCTGAACTTTTCTAATGTTAGTATGTGCTTTTTGGATATCCTTGTTTTCGCAAGCAACGATACCGATGTTACAAAATTTGATTGCCCCCTCATACAGCATCAATGTTAATTCCGCAGGTGAAGCTGTCAAAATCTTATTTTTTGCATACGCATCATAACCATTAGGAAGTGCCATTAATTATTCCTCCTTAGCCAAGCAGTGATGTTACCGAAGATGAGTTGCTCTGCATCTTGGCAAGAGCAGACTCCATTGCTGCAAACTGCTTGTAATATTTATCTTCCATGTCTGTGACCCTTTGAGTCCACTTGTCTATCAGTTCCTTGTAGCTGGTCTGTTCCTTTTCCATCTCCTTGTCATTGTATACAGTAAATGCACTGCTTATAGAAGATGACTTCATCTTGTTATCGATGGCAGAATACAGTCCTGATGTGAGCTGCTTCATAAAGTTGATTACACTGTCAGGATCTGATGTAATAGCTGCTCTGAGCTTGTCAGCACTGCCAGAAGAGCTGCTGTCATCCGGGTCGCCATCTATATGATATGCATACTGTTCATTTTTAGCTGCATTCATAAAGCCCAGTGTCTGGATTCCAAAGCTTCCGAGGCTATATGTATTTCCATTCCCATCCTCATAGCTCTTCATCATGGAAGTTGTCATTACGTTGATAAGATCTCCCAAGGTACCATCACGTCTAAGGATAGCTTCTCTAATCTTCTGCTCCCATTTCTCCACTTCCTTGTCGGACATCTCTGCCTTTTCATCATCGGTAAGTGGCTCATAGCCTTTGGCTGCATCTGCATTGTAGAGCTTGTTCATCTCGTTGATAACCGAATTGTACTCAGAGAAGAAGTCTTTGATCTTGTCGTACAATCCATCAACATCTGTATCTGTAGTAAGTGTTATTGCCTCATTTTCCGCAGTAACTGCCTTAGCCTGAATAGTCAGACCATTGATAGAAAATGAATTAGATGAGCTTGTAAACTTTGCGCCGTTAAGGTCAATCACAGCATCAGCCCCATCTATCTTAACAGCACGGTCCTCCTCAGATGTGCCTGTTCCTGGCATCTGAAGTGTTCCATCTACATATTGAGCTGCTGTTGTAATATCCTGCTTTGCCTGGTTAAAAAGTGTCGCCTCATCCTTTTGAAGCCATACATTCTCTCCAAACAGATCAACCACTTTGTATCCGTTAAGCTCTACTGATTCTATAGTTGCATCGAAGGTCTCAATAGAAGTTGTAAGATTATCTATTGTGTTTCTCTTTGCTGTAAGGTCAGCAGTCAATCCACTGGTCTCATCTCCTACCGTAGCCTTGGCGTTGTCATATATAGTCTGTATATCATCTTTTGTTATATCTCCTGACTGAAGCTTTGCCTTGATGTCTGATTCAGTAGCACTTTCCTCCAGGCCATATGCAGTCAAATCTACTACGCCTTCCTTGGAAAGCTTTTTGATTTCTGCAGTCAGTTTGTCATTAAGTACATCCTTGTCACTTTCAGACAATGCAGGATCGTCTATTGTGTCAATATACTTCTTTACAACTTCATTAGATGCATTTATGCTGTCTATTTTCTTGGATATAACTGTTGCCTCTGATTCAGCTGTAGCCTTTGATGTCTGGAGGTCTTTTCTGTCGATAATCATGGACTGCACATCTGTAATGGCAGTTTGAAGAGTATCCCACTCACCGGAATCTATAACTGTTGCCCCATCTACAACTGAGTGGTTTACCATACCAGCTTTGGTGTTGTAAGTATCTCTGTCAGCTGCTGTAGAAGTCATAAGACCCAGGTTGGCCAACAGGTTAAGGCCTTCCTGATTGCTGGCCGTAAGGGTAAAATCATTTTCCTTGCCAGACTTCTCAGAGCTTACAAATATACGCTGATTCGCCTGGTCGTAATTGGCATTGAGACCTGCACTCTTGAGCTTGTCAATAACAGTGCTTACTGTTTCATCTGCATCAAAAGTAATAGCCTTGGAATCAGACCCAACCTTGACATTGATAGTGGCAGAATCTGTTATTCCTGTTCCAAGATTGCCAAGCTTAGTCTTTTCTGTAGTAGCAGCATCAAGCTTTGCACCTGTTAAGTACCCTGCTGTTGCAAGAGACTTTATCTTTAATGACTGTGTACCTGTTACTGCTGTAGAGCTTGCTACAACAGATGCTTTTGTGGCATCAGATACACTGGTTTTTTTCATATTATAAGCTGTAGAAAATCTGAGATTACTTACACTGGAATAGAGGCTGTACACCTTGGTGTTCAATGCCTTCCACGCATCCTGCTTGTAGGTAACCTTAGTCTGAGCTTTTTTATATTTATCTGTCTTCGCTGAATAAGCTGATACCATCGCCTCGATGATAGCTTCTGTATCCAGGCCGGAGTTCATACCTGTTATTCTAATAGGCATAGGCTACCTCCTATCTTCTCTCATCCACCATGATTCCAGCCAATTCCCATGCCTTAGCTATCAGATCAAGTGTCTCCTCAGCAGGGAATTCCTTTACCACTTCACCGCTGTCTCTATCCACCATCTTGATAGTTACACGATTGGTCTGCTCATGGATACCAAACTTTGCCTCAACAGATGCTGTGTGTGCATTAATTTTTTCCACTGCATCTCTGATTGCTGCCATTGAGGCCTGTCCATTATCACGATTCTTCTCATTGATTTCAAACTTTGTGCTCTCTGCATTATTAATCTGCCCAGCCTCTACAGGCGATGGTACCTTTACCTCAGCGGCTTCAGCAGCTTTTGTTTCTGCTACTCTTGCAGATGCATTTGACACACTTGGACTTCCCTGTCCCTGGTAGCTAGATGGACTAGCTGCTCTGCTTAACGATTTAACATCCATTTCAAACACCTCCATGTGTTGTACGAACAATAGGTTTCACTACCCGCTAAGGTAGTCTTTCTTATTTTCTCTATCGGCATGATAGTTTAGTTACTTTACACCACTTTACAATATTTTTGTGAAAAAAATAAAGGAATGGACCCAGTTGAATCCATTCCTTATAGTTAAAACAATCCATTTAGCGCATCTATGCCATCCATATTCATGATTTCTTCGTTTTCCTTCTGGATTTCGAGATATATCTCCTTACGATAGATAGAAACATCTCTAGGTGCAGAAATACCGATTTTAACCTGATCACCCTTTACCTCAAGAACAGTGATTTCAATGTTGTTATTGAGCATAATGGCATCGCCAGTCTTACGTGTCAAAGCTAACATTATTACTCACCATCCTTTCCCTTAAGAGCATCATATATTGGGAAACGAATAGGCTCGTCGCCGTCTACGATAATCTGGTCTCCCAGATTGTTATCTGTGTTAACAATGATTGGTGCTCTAAGATTGATTGTAGCTTGTGTAGGGTCCTTAGGAACTCTGACAGTTGTCAAAATATATGTGTTATCAGCATTAAGCTCTCCAAGTGCAGACAGATATTCTTCCTTGAAGGAAGGACTGTAGTCTGGCTTAACCTTGAGAGGAATCATTACAGGCATGGCAAAATCTGTTTCGTCCATGGACTGGAGCCACATAATATTGCCCTTGTCTTCTTTTTCCTCATCAAAGATGAGTGCATACTTTTTCATATCAGGAAAGCCAATAAGACCATTGATTAAAGTGATAATCTTGTCCTCAGCTATCTCGATTTCTCCGAATAGTCTGGTTTTAACCCTCATTTACGTTCTCCTTTGTTGTGATATCCCCTGCTAATATTAGATGTAGTTCAACAGGGTCTGCTGTCCCAGTTTGCCAGCAGCTGTCAGGGATGCCTGATAAGCTGTATAGGCTGCTGTATATTCGATGATAATCTGAGACAAATCGATGTCATCATTCTGTGACTGAAGTTCCTGAACTGTCTCCTGCTGGTCACTCATTCTCTTTTCTGTAAGAGCAAGAGAATCTGTAACGCAACCTAAGTTGGTAATACCAAGATTTACCTGCGCCAGATATCCATCCAGCTTGCCAATCTCTGTAGAAAACAGCTTCTGCAAATCATTGTCAGCAAAATCAGCTTCCTTCTGGGCTGCTGTCTTATATGCTGCAAGCGCATCTTGAGAAGCTTTATCATCATACTGAGCTTCACCCTGTAATACTATTATTTTATCAATTTTTTCATGGGCTGCAATGGATTTCTTTACAGTAGCAATCATTTCTGTAATATCTCTTAGAATATCGCTGTTAAAAACATCTGACGCCTCAGTGTTTACTGTGATTGTCTGATTAACCGCCACAGTATATTCAATATCAAACTGTATCTCGTCTGCGTTAAAGCCCTCAAGGTCTGTTGTAAACTTGGTGTATTCTACATCCTTGTCATTAGGAATATCATGATAGGTACAGTTATAGTAGTATTCGGGTCTAAGTTCGCCCTCCTCAAAACCGGCTTTGTAGTAATCTACTCTAAGCTTTGAATTGGTGGTCTTTATTTCATTAGCTACATTTGCTCCAAATATTATCTCCCCTGTTTCCTTGAGAAATACTATTTCATCATCCGCTACTGTTACAGGGTCTGTACTATCAGCAACACATGCCTGAAACCAATTTGGATCTGAACTGTTGTCATATACATGAATCTTGTAGGTGCTATCAGCTATCTTTGTGTTGATATCATTATTACTGAACTTGAGCGTGGCTTTTATCTCATCTTCAGATACTGTACCATCCTCATCAGTGTCAGCAATCTTAACCTTGTCATAACCCAGTCTCACACGATAGTACTCAGATGTATAGGTCTCGGCAATCTGAGCGTCATCCATTTGATTATATGCTGTGTTATCAGTTTCCTTTAGTGCCAGCTCGGCCTTAGCCCTGACAGGTGAATCCGGCACAGTTACGCTGCCATAATAATATCTGTGAGTTTCCAAATCATCAGATGTGAATTCCTGAGTGATGGAGTACTCTGTAATATTATCATCCGACATGAATACCAGGTCCCTGTCTGTACGATAGCCAGTAAATACTGTTCTTCCGGCATAATCTGCGTTACCCTCGGCAAACATGGCCTGTTGCAGCTTTTCTAACTGAGTGAGGATAGTCTCTCTGTCTGTCTGAGTCAGCGTATCTGTCGAGCCCTTAACCGACAAGGTTCTTGCATCTGTCATGAGACTTTTGATATTTAAGAGCGCTGTCTCTGTAACATCCAGCCATGACTGTGCATCAGGGATGTTACGCTTATAGTACTGATTGACCTTGGATAATGTGGTAGACAGTCTAAGTGATCTTATAGCTACTACCGGATCATCAGATGGTTTATTAATCTTTTTCTGGGTGGTCATCTGAGTGTTGCGGTCATTAACGCCACCTTTTGTACCATTGATATTAAATGAAGCATTGTTCATTATCATATTGTTGGTTACTCTCATTTTGACACCTCCTATACTCCTGTATTAAGTATCAGTCTGTCATATATTTCGGTAAAAACTGATATACATTTAGACGACAGATTGTATGCATTTTGGAACTTGATAAGGTCTAATGCTTCCTCATCCTCGTCTACACCAGATACCGACATTCTCTGCTGCTGGATACTTTTTTGTATGTTCTCGTAATTAGATGTAAAAATCTTGCATTCCTGTGTATCTACAGTCATGTCTGCATAGATACACTGGAGAAATGTATCTGCTCCTCCACCTCTGAATATCTCAGTTCTTGATTCTAACTGCTGCAGCTGAACAATAATATCTGCTGCATCCTGTCCTGAGCTATAGTTTGCTGCTGTTGTGGTAGAAAAATATCTTGGGTTGCGGTCTGTTCTGTCTGCAATCTGAACATTGGCTGCAGTAAGCAGATAATAGCTGTCACTGCTTCCCGTATATCTTCCAGTAACAGGGTCCGGTTCAGAATACATGGTAAACTGTTCGTCATCCACTGGATTTTTCGCCACAAAAAACGACTCCATAGGTTCGCCATACGCATCCACACCACTGCGCTGAATATCATTAAAAGCCTCGCAGAAGTTGCGCAAAAACAGGTTCATCTGATTCTGATAATATGGGATACCCATATAGTTAATGTCAGCACCAACCGTCAGTTTTTTGTTCATAATTCCAATCACATCATTAACAGGCGTTTCTTCCGACAGATTAAACATTATGGATGTTATGTTGCCATCGTTATCCAGCTTATATTCAAAGGAATCATAGCTATACTTGGTAGAGTTGCACCACAGTGTTCCTGTTATAGGAAGGTTAAGTTCATTTACCTCTTTGATACTAGGATATTCTATAGTAAGAGTTCTTGCTGTGGCATCCTTTACAGTACCCTTGAGGTTCTCCTCGTTGTTTCCATCACGCATCTCAAACATGGCCTTGAGGGTTCCGCTTGAGGTAGCTGTTACAGGGTCAAACTTCATGCCATCTTTAGCCCACACGATGTCGTATAATCCATCGATATCTGACTGGTTATATCTTTGATTGGTATCTCTTGATTTGCACTCGAGAGTCTCAAACTCATAGGTATCTACCAGCTTTTGGCCATTAATCTTGACAGTGTAGTAGGTGGCTCCAGTATACATATCAGGATAGTTAGAGTTTCTAACCTCTGTCTCCTTGACATCTACCACAACAATCTGAGACAGCTCATCTATTAGAAGGGCTCTCTGATCTCTAAGCTCGTTGGCATAGCTTTTCTGCTGCTCGATAACATTTATCTGTTTATTTAGTATAGCTATCTTTTGTGCTATGGAATTAATCTGGTCTACTGTAGTCTTTATCTCATCGTTGATAGAGCTTTGAAGCTCAGACAACTTGGTGTTGGTTGAATTAAAATATTCTGTGAGATTCTTGGCGTTTGATACAAATTCCTTGCGGATAGTCTCATCTCCTGCACTGCCCTGCAGAGTACTTAAGGTGTTAAACATCTTTGCATATATAGATGAGAATCCTGTAGAAGAATTAGTATTTGAAAAATAGCCCTCCACCTGGTTCATAAAATACAGCTTCTTGTCGTAGAATCCGTATTCACTCTGGTTGTTCCAGTATTTTTCGTCGTAGTACAGATCTCTATTTTGAGTAACAGATTCTGCTGTAACACCAGTACCTACCGTGCCGTACTTCTGATGAGCTCTCAGAGCACATGACGCTACAGTATTAACCACCTGCTTACTGTATCCCTTGGTGTTAACATTGGAGATATTGTTGGCAGTTGTGTTAATCTGAGCCTGGGATACATTTAGACCAGAATATGAAATTGTTAATCCAAAAAATGTAGATCTCATATCTTTTTCCTATCTGTTAGGTTCCTAAAGTTGCCAGAAGATGCTGTATCATCTCGTTAACTACGTTAATATATCGGCTGGAGGCATTGTAGGCCTGCTGATATTTAATCATTGATGTCAGTTCTTCATCCGAGGATACTCCAATCACGCCCTGGCGGCTGGCCTCGATGGAATTCTTTGTTCCCTCCAGAGAAGTAGCTGTAGTCTCATATATGCTTCCCACTGTTCCAATCTCCCCAACCCACTTGGTATAGAAGGACTGGAAGGAACATGGTGTTGTATCTGCCGGATTAAGCTTGTAGTTTTCAGCCGCCCAGACTTCTTCTAGCCTCTTGCCCAATCCATAATCTGTCTGAGTCAGGTCGTTCCATTTTTTATATGGAAGCAACGACTCGATTTCTTTCATTTCCGCATTGATGATAATGGACTTTGAAGTATAACAAGATTCCGATAATTCAGGATCCTCCTCGTTATATATCCATACCTCCTGTCCATCTACATCTACCTTGATATATCTGTCTGTAGCTTTTCTTGTAAAAAGCTCTCTAGGTGGAAGCTTGTTATCGCTGCCTACATCACAGTTGTTAATATCAAGAACCTTGGTATCTGCATTAAGAGTGTACTCTTTACCGTTCATCATATACCGGATTGGCTCTGCAGGTGCCTCTGGCAGTGTCACATCTTTATATACGTCTGAAAAAGAAGCTACTGGACTGTAGAGATTGTTGATTGTTGTAACGATATTGTGTACCAGCGAATCCAGTTCTGCCTCAGCGCTCATCATTACCGAGTTTCCAATGCCATTTTTATACTGGGTATCTGTAATATTCTCCAAATCACGATAATCTGCGATATGGTCACCTCTTTGCATCAAAAGTGACTTTATTTCTCCGATGTCTGAGCCATTTTCTGCGCTTACCTTTTCCAGGTTGAACACCTTGTAATACATACCCTTATCTGTGTCGGAAAGCTGTGGCCAGTAAGGTGTCACAAATCCTGTAACCTTGTTTCTTTCCATACCGATAGGATTGAAGAATGCGCCATCCAAAAACTCAACACCCTCAATCTGAATCTTTACAACGCCGTCGTTGCTCTCGGAATATGACACTCTTGCAAGTGAAGCCAGTTCATCAACCAAGAGATCTCTTGTGTCTCTCAGATTCATGGCTTTTTCTATCTTATTAGCCTCGATTCTTTGAATCTGCTTGTTGAGATCAAGGATTTCTTTTCCTATCTCATTTATTCTGTTTACATCGTTTCTGATTTTTGTGTTTATAATCGACTGATAATCCTGCAGTCCCTTATAAACTGCCTCTGATCGGCTTAAAAACAGGCTGGCTTTTTGAAGCACGAGATTCTGATTGACAGTATCACCAGGATCCTTGGCAAATTCAGCGAAGGCTTCATAAAGATCTGATATTGCCTCCTGAAATCTCTTGCCGTCTGACTCCTGTAAAAAAGTCTCTACTTCTTCAACTGCATCAAAGCTTGCCTGATAGAAGGAGTATCTTCCAGACTCAGCACGATATGCCTTGTCTAAGAAAATATCTCTGGCATGAACAATGGTACCTACATCCACTCCCAAACCAGACCTCTGGTCGCTGATGGCTGCGGTACCAAACTTAGAATAATTTCTATCTTCATATACAACCTGTTCGCGCACGTATCCCTTTGTGTTTACGTTGGACAGATTGTTAGCTGTCGTATTAAGTCCGTTTGACGCTGACTGTAGTCCAGATGCACCTACCCATAAGCTCCCGAAACTATTTGCCATAAGAAAATCCTCCAAAGTTAGCACAAGAGCCCTTTCGAGCTCTACCATTACGTCAGCTTTGGACCTCCTTATCCCTATTGCTTAGCGTCAAATCTTTGCATTGAAAGCAGGTCTCCTGTGTTCATAGCATCCTTACCATAGTTGGCTGTCTGGGGTGCCTGCTTCATGCTTTTCATCAAAGTAATATCATACTCTACCATCTCAAGTGCCTGAGACAGCAATGCCTGATTCTGAATATTGCATATCTGCATAGTGTTAGCCGCTTCGACGAGGGCGTCCTTTGCTGCAATAAGTCTGTCTCTTTCCTCAGGCTGGTTTGAGAGATTATCTATCATCCATGACACGGTAATCTCCTCTCCCCCATGTCCTAACACTACTGCTATATTATTCAGTAGTGTAAGGCGTTTCTTCTCCAGTGAACCAAGAGCCTCAGCGATCTGTTGCTCCTCAGCGGTAACTACCTCTAATTCACTTAGCTTCTGATAGATAATAGAATCCTTCTTTTTATCATTCAGACTAATCAATCGCTTGTATTGCTCAGTTTCACCATCCATAGTAGCGAGCAAATCATCCAATAAGCTTGCCACTAATTATACCTCTTTAAGAGCATCATATAATTTCTTAGCGAAATCCTCTACATTAACACTGTATTCGCCTGATTTCATCTTTGCCTTTACCTCAGCAACGCGATCCTCTCTGATATCACCAGCTTCATTAACAGCCTTCTTCGCTACCTGGTAATCCTTACCTACAGAAGATATCTGAACTTCATCGCGAGCAGATGCAACAGTCTTGTCTGTAGCCTGTGTCTTCTTTACCTGATTTGCCTGGTATAAACTAGCCACCTGATTGTAAGCCTCTATTCTCATATATCCTGGGCTCCTTTCTATCCATTTGAAAAAAGAAACTACCTTTTCCTTCTTTCACCTATTTTATCGGAGGCAAATCCTATTAATTAACCGCTTTTTGACGATTTTTTTAAAAAAATTTGGGTAACCTACATATATGTATGATATGTCATATCGCTCATACATATAGTGTAAGCCACCCATAATAATCTAATTATAATATCTATTACTCTCTCCCACTGTGACCAATTCATCTTCACTTTGAATCAATCCAAGCTCCAGGAGGGTCGATATAGTATTCTTTGCTTCATCAGTTATGTTAATACTCATAGTATCGGCATAGTATGTATAATATGGTTCACCACCCCAGCATACATTAGCCTTTGACTCATACTTGGTGTTAGTATTCAACTCAACATACAAGGTATTTATAAACTGGCTGTTGTACATATCATAAAAATGCTGCTGGCCAACATTACCTTCATCTATATCCTTTAGAATAGCCTTATATATGGCATCAGCAATCTGCTTTCTGTCCATACCTTCAACACCACCCTCGAAGTCATTGTACTGATAATACGTTTCCTCAGCATCCCAGGTTACAGTATTGAATGTAAAGTTCTTCGCCTCCGCATCGTTATATACTGGACATATCTTATTATTCTTGATAGCCTCAGGTTCGTTTACCAGGTCAAGAAGCTGCTTTGCACAAGCTCTATAACTTGTTGAGTTAATCTCTGCTGTCTCATCCTCCAAATAATATCTTCTGCTCAGTTGCTTTCCATCCTTGTATTCATAAGTGATGGTTACATATCCGCCTTTCACGCCATCCTGAGTATAATAAAATGACTGGATTTCTTTTCTGTTATCAATAACGCCTTTGTGCGCTTCAATAACCTGCTGAATTTGTGCAGGGTCCTCATATACCATAGGATAATCTACCCACACACATGCCCACTTGACATCCTCAGTATCCTCTGGCACCTTATCTACCAGATGAAGCACATCTGCCTTAGCCACAGTAAGCACTGCAAGTGTAGCTACTGCAAATATTCCAAAGCCTCTTAGATTATCTGCATTCAATACTCTTGGAGTCTTTTCAATAAGCATCTCTATGACAAAATACATGATAAACTCACATATTATTGTAATCAACAATATTACTGCAACCATTGTATTGTAATTCCAGTCAAAGGAGTCAGATATTATCTCTACAGCACCAACACCCATAAATGTTCCTATGAAAAATGACATTCCCATTTTATATATAGGCTTAACGATAGGCACTGATATAAATTCTGATACAGTCTCGTTTTGCTTTCTCTTGTATACCATATAGGCCAGGAATGCCAACAGTATACCTGCTGCCAGATATACTGCAAGATACATCGTTCCTTCATATTTTGTTACATAATCTGTGATTACTGTACTGCTTTCATTCCACTCAAAATCACCCATAATTCCCATATAATCATGCATTGATGTATACAGTACTGGGCACATTGGCGACACAGTGATATTTTCAGGCAGGTTATCCAGTCCAAAGCCAACAACTGACAGATATACATATATTACCAGTTGCATAGCCATATACAGGAAGTTGAAAATACCGTAGAATACAGCACCAGTGACGCCCTGTCCCGACAGCATGATTGAAAAACATGCCAGCCCCACAAACAGCACACTAAGCACTATCTCCGTCAAAACCCAATACAAGATAACCAACACTGTGTCGGCAATGATACCTGTTGCTGTTGCAGCTATTATTGTTACTACAGCTGTAATCAGCACAGGAACTACCATTATTGTAACAGCAGCTGCAACACCTGATATATACAGGGCTTTTCTGCTGATTGGAAAGGAATGAATCATGTAGCTGTTCTTTTGCGTAAAAAGATAGCCAAACACTAATAATACTGCAAGTATTGCCATAATACATGGCAATATGCCAACTGAGGCTACAGACAGCGAATCCACCATATAATTTATATAATTGATGGTTTCTGATGCTTCTAATCCGTATATCTCAGGTTGAAAACTGTACCTGCTAACATCTAACAGATAAGACACAGGTATCTGTATCAATAGCATCGTCAGATAAGCAAGGCCCAGCAGCCATACTTTAGACAGATTCTTTTTGTAAACAGTTATATTAAAAAATGATGTCTTTGACTGCATAATCCTCACCTCCTAACTCATATATAAATATCTCTTCAAGAGACAGTGGTAAAACATCCATAATCATAGGATTCATGGAAGCTATGACTCTTTGAGCCTGATTAGGTTCACCCTTGACAATAAGAGTGTGAACCCTGCCTGAAGATATCTTTCTCAACACCTGAATCTCCGATGGGATAGGTGGAAGTTCGTCTTCAAACGCTACCTGAATCTTGGTAATAGAGGTCTGCAAATCATCAAGAGATCTCTCTAAGAGCAGACGCCCCTGGTCCATAATTCCAACATGGTCACACACATCCTCCAACTCTCTTAAGTTGTGGGATGATACCAACACTGTAAGTCCATTCTCTGCAACATCAGACATAAGAAGAGACCATATCTGTCTTCTCATAACAGGATCAAGACCATCCACTGGCTCATCAAGAATCATCAATTCAGGTCTTGAGCTTATGGCCAGCATAAATGCCACCTGCTTTTGCATACCCTTGGACAGATTGCGTATATTTTTCTTCAAATCAATACTAGGAAAGCATTCACGAATCTTATAAAACAGCTGCTCATCAAACTTTGGATACAATCCTTTATAATACTTCATCATATCAATGGTATCAGCCTGAAGAAAATAGAATATCTCATCAGGTATACAAGTCATCTTCATCTTGACCGCATCGTTTTCATATACATGCTCTCCAGCTACAAGAACCTCTCCTGTATCCTGTTTGAACACACCGTTAATATGTCTGATAATAGTAGATTTGCCTGCGCCGTTAGGTCCAACAAGTCCATACACAGAGCCCTTAGGCACATGCATTGTCAGATTGTCCAAAGCTTTATATCCGTTAAAGCTCTTTGTAACATTATTTACCTGAATCACTTGTGTCTCCTCCCTTTGCTATAGCTTCTATTCTCTTAATTAAAGCGTCCTTATCCTCAGAAAGATACAACAACTCTCTTACAATCTCATCAAATTCCTTCAACAATTCCTTATTCCTCCCAGCATCGATATCCACATATTCAGACGCAAAGCTTCCTCTGCCAGTAATAGTGTAGATATATCCCTCCTGTTCCAACTCTCGATACGCCTTCTGTATGGTATTGGGGTTGATAGAAAGCTGTGTTGCCAAATCTCTCACAGAAGGTAGCTTCTCATCCTTTTTGATGGCACCCGAGATTACCAGTTTGCGTAACCCATCTTTTATCTGCTCATATATGGGTCTGGAGTCTCTGTAGTTTAATTGAATCATTCTTACCTCCTGGATATGCACTGTAGTGTACTATGTATCCTAGTACACTTATATCACTTATATTTTTTCATGTCAACAAAAAAGCTTACTTTTTTCACAAAAGTAAGCTGGAATCTTATTTTCTTAATATATCAACTGTATGGGCCGCTGCACCTATGATATCCATCCTCTCAGCACAGGCTAACTGGTACTCCACAAATCTTAAGTACTCATCCTCTGTCAACTGATTCAAAAATGTACGTATATAGTTGGCAGGTCCATCGGGGGATATTATTTTTTCTCTGGTCAGACCTGCTTTTTCATTGAGACAGTCAATATCCTCTATTCTCATGAAATGATACAGATCATCCTCTCCTGGAATAACTTTAAAATCACCATCCAGCTTGCCCTCTGATAGATTATCCATAATGTGACCTTCCTTGATGGCATAGGTCACAAAGGCGTATTCATTCATCACATAAGCCACTAATATGTATCCACCAGGTCTTGTGATTCTTTTAGCTTCCTCAAGAGCCTTTAACTGCTCGTCAGTACTCTTTAGATGATACATTGGCCCAAACAACAGCGTCACATCAAAGCTGTTGTCTTCAAACCTCTTGAGCTTTAGAGCGTTTCCTTGAAAAGCCTTTACTTTGCTTCCTTTTTGTTTCAGGATACCTAGATTGTACTTTACAAGCTCTACCGCAGTTACATCATAGCCTTCCTCAGACAGAGGCACACTGTATCTGCCCGTGCCTGCACCAATATCAAGAATCCTTATGTCCTCAGGATTCTTGCCCAGTGCCTCTATACATTGATGTATGTACTTCATGGATATGATGTACTCCACCCTGCCATGTCGGGAATTGAGGCGCTTTTCCTCATTAAACTTGTTATAATATATTTCCAAATCTGTCATTGATCTATTAATTCCTCTTAAAAGCTTACAGCTTTGCGTTGTTCACAAGACGCTGCACCACTTTGTTTGGGTCCTTGGGCATCACCTTGAGTTTTTCTGTTGCAGTACCACTACTGCTGCTGTTAAACACACTTAGAGCGTATCTTGCGCCAATCTCTGATATTCTGTTTCGTTCCATGTTACCCTCTGCGCCCAACAACACCACTATCAGATTGTGGGTTACACCATCCTTTTCCACTGGCATACAGCTTACCAGACAAGCTCCCGATTTGTTAGTGGTTCCTGTCTTAAGCCCCTTTACCTTAGGAAGATTGTACAACAGGGCATTGGTATTTTTTACTTCCTTGCCAAAGCTTGAAAGCTTTGCCTTCTTTACAGATGTAATCCCAGTAATCTCTGGATACTCCTGCATTATATATGCCGACAGCGTAAACATATCCTCTGCGCTCATGTGATTCTGCTTCTTGGCAGGAAGCATTACATCGTCAAACATAGGAAGCCCGTGGCTATTGTAAAAAATAGCACTGTTCAGCCCCAAGTCCTCCGCCATAGTATTCATTCTGTCTACAAAAGCCTCCTCGGAGCCTGCCACATGACAAGCCAGAGTATAGGCACACTCGTTGCTGGAAGGTAACAGCAACCCTTCCATAAGCTCTGTTACTGACACACTCTGACCTTCTTTCATAGGAGTGCTGCCATCTTCTGTCTCAGACAACATCTGGGCTTCTCTACTGATAACGACACAATCCTTTAGCCCTACTTCACCCTTTGAAACAGCATCCATATACACCAGATAGGTCATGAGCTTGGTGGTGGAAGCTATGGCAAAATCCTGGGATTCATTATAGGCATAGTACACCTCACCAGTAGTGCCATCTCCTATAACCAGGCCATTGACTCCCATGAGATATCCTGATTCCTCTAAGTCTTCTCCGCTGACATAAAAATTATTCCCTGTATTAACAGATATGATTCCATCATTAATCTCTATGTCAAGATTAAGCATCATGGCAGCATCCACCACAGCCATATAACAATCCGCGGCTCCATCCGTACCCTGGGCCGCAATGGTATAGTAGAATCGTTCTGATCCATCTACATATATCTCTTTTCTGCCGTATTTGGGACTAACCGCAGTATTGTTTTCCTCCTCAGTAAAAAAAGGAATCTCACCATCAGCATTTACACCTGTTGTTATATTGATGTCATTGGCTGTTATATCTACAGCAAAAGCTTTGCTTGTGCCCTTCAAAGCAGCAGCAAGACCTCGTAACGATACATAGGTATCGTTGCGATAATTGTAATCCAGCGTTTTGATATCCCCAAGCGTAGTGCCGTCTACCACAATTGTTCTGTTGATTCTGTAATCATAATCCTTGGCCAGGCTTTTTATGTCCATAGCAGAAAAAACAATAGCAAAAGACAGAATTATTCCCAGGACGCTTCTAATTTTTTTCATCTGTCACCTCCTTGGAATACTTCTTATCAAGACTCTCAAAGGAAGGTATCAGTTCCACCTTGCATCCGCCGAGATATTCTTCTACGGAGATGCCATAGGTTTCCTGCATCAATTCCTCAACAGTATTATAGTCTGCAGTACCTTGGTATCCTTCAGCCAACAATTCATCTATTACCACCTGGCAGAATGCCTTTCTCAAGCCCTCCTCTGCCATAGCCTGACAGCTGTCATAGCTGTCCTCATCAAGAGTCTGAGCATACACACCTCTTGTGTCGGTAGGTATCATATCTATCTGAAGCTCGATTGTTCCCATCAGCTCATGAACATCCTCATAGGATAATATGTTACCCTCGATATCTGATAACCATATCAAAGCCTTGGCAGCAGCCTCCTCCGATAGCGACACAGTCTTGACATAAGGTTGAAAGGTCAGCTTCTGGTATGCAACAAATCCCCCGCCTGCCAACAGCATTCCCGAAGTTACTGTTATGGCTATCGATAGCAAAAGCTTTTTCTTTTTACTTTTTTTTCCCATAATATCTTCTCTCACATCTTCTTAAAACAAAAGCACCCAAATAGGGTGCTTTTATTGTATATATTATTTTACGCGTCCGCAACACTGCTTGTATTTGAGACCTGAGCCACATGGACATGGGTCATTAGGGAATACCTTTTTCTCTACACGCTTCTTAGGTCCCTTGGTTGCTGACTCATCCTTGTTGGTACCAGCAATCTTGGCTTCTTCACGCTCTACCTTCTTTTCAATACGAACTCTGTAGAGCATCATAAGAGTATCATTGATAATAGCAGCATTCATGGCATCTATCATGTCATAGCTGGCCATCTTGTATTCATCTACAGGATTACGCTGACCGTATGCCTGAAGTCTAATTGACTGCTTCAAGAGCTCCATGTCATCAATCTCTTCCATCCACTTGCGGTCGATAACTCTGAGCAATACCACTCTTTCGATTTCTCTAAACTGTTCAACGGAATCGAATTCCTTTTCCTTGGCATCGTACATCTTAAGAGCCAGGTCTGTAAGCACCTTCTTCAATTCCTTCTTGGTCTTGATGTTGCCAAGAGAAAGTGTAGTAATAGGTGGAACAGGAATAATAGGACATAACAGATGGTTAAGCTCTGGAAGCTCCCACTCTGCAACCTCCACATCATCTGGAATAGTCATCTCAACACAGGCCTCTACCTTGTCAGTAATCATGCCTGTAATCTGAGAGTGCATATCCTCACCCATAAGAACACGCTTACGCTGCGCATAGATAAGTTCTCTTTGCTCATTCATTACCTGATCATAGTCTAAGAGGTTCTTACGTGCACTGAAGTTGTTACCCTCTATCTTGGTCTGTGCATTCTCAATAGCACTTGAAAGCATCTTATGAGTGATTCGCTCACCTTCTGGAACACCCAATGAGTTAAAGATAGTTATAAGCTTCTCAGAACCAAATAATCTCATGAGGTCATCCTCAAGCGAGATAAAGAACTGAGACTCACCTACGTCACCCTGACGTCCGGATCTACCTCTCAGCTGGTTATCAATACGACGAGATTCGTGACGCTCTGTACCGATAATCTTGAGACCACCTGCTGCGCGTGCTTCCTCGTCCAGCTTTATATCTGTACCACGACCAGCCATGTTGGTTGCAATAGTAACTGCACCATGACGACCAGCCTCTGCTACGATCTCTGCCTCCTTCTCGTGATACTTTGCATTGAGCACGTTGTGCTTGATACCTTCACGGCTGAGAAGCTTGGAAATCTCTTCTGAAATATCGATTGTAATAGTACCTACAAGTACAGGCTGTCCTTTTTCATGAGCTTCCTTTACTTCCTCTACTACAGCACGATACTTTTCCTTTTTAGTCTTGTATACAGCATCCTCGTGGTCGATACGCTGTACTGGCTTGTTGGTCGGAACCTCTACAACGTCCATACCATAGATCTCTCTAAACTCCTGCTCTTCTGTAAGAGCTGTACCAGTCATACCAGCCTTCTTATCATATTTGTTAAAGAAGTTCTGGAAAGTGATGGTAGCAAGAGTCATTGACTCACGCTTAACCTCAACTTTTTCCTTGGCCTCAATAGCCTGGTGGAGACCATCAGAGAAACGACGACCTGGCATGATACGTCCTGTGAAGGAATCGACAATCATAACCTGACCATCTTTTACCACATAATCCTCATCAATATGCATGATATTGTGAGCCCTAAGTGCAAGTATAATATTGTGCTGAATCTCCAGGTTCTCCGGATCTGAGAAATTCTCGATGTGGAAGAACTGCTCTACCTTGGCAACACCCTGTGCTGTAAGGTTAACAACCTTGTCCTTCTCATCTACGATAAAATCACCTGTCTCGTTTCTCTCGATACCCATAATGGCATCCATCTTGGAGAACTCAGGCATATCCTCGCCTCTTTGCAACTGACGAGCTAATACATCACAAAGCTCATAGAGCTTGGTAGACTTGCCTGAAGCACCTGAAATAATAAGTGGTGTTCTGGCCTCATCAATAAGAACCGAGTCAACCTCATCGATGATACAGTAGTGAAGACCGCGCTGAACCAGCTTTTCTTCGTATACTGCCATGTTATCTCTAAGGTAATCAAAACCTAATTCGTTGTTAGTGATATATGTGATATCACAGTTGTACGCTTCTCTTCTCTCATCTGGTGTCATATCGTTGAGAACAACACCTACAGTAAGACCTAAGAATCTGTGAACCTCACCCATCCACTCAGCATCACGCTTGGCCAGATAATCGTTAACAGTTACAACCTGTACACCCTGTCCCTCTAGAGCATTGAGATATGCTGGAAGTGTAGATACAAGAGTCTTACCTTCACCTGTACGCATCTCAGCGATACGTCCCTGGTGTAAGATAACACCACCAATAAGCTGTACCCTGAAGTGTTCCATACCAATGGCACGCTTTGCACCTTCTCTGACTACTGCATATGCTTCTGGTAAAATATCATCCAGAGTCTCGCCTGCAGCAAGTCTGTTCTTAAACTCCTTAGTCTTGCCTCTTAACTCATCGTCTGTAAGGGCAATCATGACATCTCTATATGATTCAATCTTATCTACGATAGGATATATACGTTTTAGCTCTCTTTGGCTGTGTGTGCCGAAGATTTTCTCTGCTATTCCCATAATATTTCTCCTTTTTTAAACAACTTCGTCCATTTTAACATGAATAAAGCCCCTGGGCAATCCCCAGGGGCCTTTTAATTATTAAGCCTGCTTAGTATTTATGTAGTTTACTACAACATCTATCAGTTTTTCGTAAGACATTGAACCTGTATTCAGACAGAAATCATAATTTCTCACATTATCCCAATCATTACCAGTATAATATCTGTAATAATCAGCTCTGTGCTTGTCTATCTGGTGCATTCTCTTGATGAGCTCTTCATCTGTTCCAGATACCTGCTGCTTGAGTCTTGCAAGACAGTCCTCCTCTGAAGCGTAGAAATACAGCGAAATAACTCCCTTTCTGCCTCTTAGAATATGGTCAGCACATCTGCCTATTAAAATACAGCTCTCTGTGTTGGCAATAGACCTGATTACCTCAGCCTGAAGCTCAAACAGATTGTCATTGGAAGTAAAATCAGCACTCTCAGGCCCAAGAGGGATGCCCTTGTATTTACCCTTATTGGCAAGAATTATTTTTCTAAAATTCTCATCCTGCTGACCGAAAAGCTCCTCACTGATACCACTCTGCTCTGATGCAATTCGCAGAATCTCTCTGTCATACACTGGAAGACCCAGCTTTTCACCCAACTTTCTTCCTAATGTTCGGCCACCAGAACCATAACCACGCGCAATAGTAATTACTGTCTTCTCCATATTAATCTACTCCCCCAAATAAGCTTTTTTAATAGATGGATCATCCATAAGTTCCCTGGCATCGCCAGAAAGAACAATATTACCTGTTTCAAGAACGTAAGCCCTGGATGCTATAGCAAGAGCTTTCTTGGCGTTCTGCTCTACCAAAAGTACCGTAGTACCTGTAGCTGACACTGATTTGATAATATTAAAAATCTCCTCTACAAAGATAGGAGACAATCCCATGGATGGCTCATCCATGAGTATGATGCGCGGCTTGCTCATAAGAGCTCGTCCCATGGCAAGCATCTGCTGTTCTCCACCAGACAATGTACCCGCCAACTGATTCTGTCTTTCCTTGAGTCGTGGAAAACTGGTAAATACTGTCTCCAAAGTCTTAGCTATCTCAGCCTTGTCACTTCTAGTATAAGCCCCCATCTTCAGGTTCTCAAGTACTGTAAGCTGTGCAAATACACGTCTTCCCTCCGGAACATGTGCCAGGCCCATGGTTACAATCTTATGTCCTGGAACCTTGGTAATATCAGTACCCTCTAAAAGTACGCTGCCGCTCTTTGGGCTAAGCATACCACTGATAGTCTGAAGTGTTGTAGTCTTACCGGCGCCGTTGGCACCGATGAGAGCGATTATCTCTCCTTCTTCTACTTCAAAGCTAATTCCCTTTAGCGCCTGGATGACGCCATAATTTACTACAAGGTCTTTAACCTCAAGCATTGCCATTATTTTGTCCTCCTATTCGCCTAAGTATGCCTTAATAACCTCAGGATTATTAAGCACCTCTGATGTATTTCCCTGACATAGTACCCTGCCAAAGTTGAGTACTGTAAGCTTTTCACAGATACCAGATACCAGCTTCATATCATGTTCGATAAGAAGAATAGTAACCTTGAACTCTTTTCTGATAAGAGCGATAGTCTCCATGAGTTCCCTTGTCTCGTTTGGATTCATACCAGCAGCTGGCTCGTCCAATAACAAAAGCTTAGGTTCTGTAGCAAGAGCTCTGGCAATCTCAAGTTGTCTCTGCTTTCCGTATGGAAGATTAGAAGCCAGTGTATCCGCTTCTACATCCAGTCCAAACACCGAAAGGATGGACATGGCTTTTTCGTTCATAGCCTTTTCTGTAGAAAAGAATCTAGGAAGCCTAAAAACACCCTCTATGGTTGAATATTCAAAATGATTGTGAAGACCTATTTTTACGTTATCAAGTACCGACTGGTCCCCAAAAAGTCTGATATTCTGGAAAGTACGGGCAACACCCGCCTTATTGATATCAGCTGTCTTGCGTCCTGTAATATCAGCACCATTCAACTTGATGGTGCCATCTGTTGGCTTATAGATACCAGTGAGCATGTTAAAAACAGTAGTCTTTCCTGCTCCATTAGGTCCGATAAGTCCATAGAGTTCTCCCTCTTCTATTTTAAGGGAAAATTCATCTACAGCTCTAAGTCCGCCAAAGGAAATGCCAAGGTTTGTTACTTCAAGTAAGCTCATTACTGCACCTCCTTATTCTTCGAAAATCTTGCCTTAATTCCATCTAATGTAAGGCCATTAACTGCTTTCCACTTTTGCACATCTGGTGACCAGTTAAAGATCATGAGAGCAATAAGTACAATAGAGTAAATAAGCATACGATAATCCGCCATGCCTCTTAGCAGCTCTGGTAATAACAATAGTACTGTTGTAGCAATTATTCCACCTGAGAAGTTGCCGATTCCACCCAAAACAACGTATACCAGAATCATGATAGACATGTTGTAACCAAAGTTATTGGTTGTGGCAGTGAGGGAATTGAGGCTGTGAGAATAGAGCACACCTGCCACACCTGCTATGGCTGCTGACAATGTAAAAGCAATCAGCTTGTATTTTGATACAGGAAGACCTACTGTCTCCGCTGCAATTCTGTTATCACGAATAGCTTTAACAGCACGTCCTGTACGGGAATTAACAAAGTTGCTGGTAATTATAAGTGCAAGGATAAGAAGCACCACACCAACAGTAAATGTCGACTGTCTTGGTGTGCCTGTTATACCCTGCGCGCCATTGATAATCATCTTGCCATCTACACTCATTCCAAGGCTGAGCTGGTCTTTCATGGAAAAATGTAAGCCTACGCTGTCTTTTCCCACATAGATAACATTCATTACGTTTTTAATAATCTCACCAAAGGCAAGAGTTACGATTGCCAGATAATCGCCCTTAAGTCGAAGAACAGGAATGGCAATCAAAAATCCAAACAAAGCTGCCACTGCAGTACCAATAATCAGTGCCAAAATGAAACGTGGCACATCTGGAATAGTATCTGCTGTAAGCTTTGAAAAATATGCACTGGCAAAGGCACCAAGACACATAAAGCCTGCATGTCCCAAGGAGAGCTCGCCCAGGTATCCAACACACAGATTAAGGGCAACCGCTGCTATAGAATATGTGCAAACAGGAACCAACAGTCCTTGAATAAGGCTTGAAATACAGCCTGCTGCGATAAGTATCTCCATCAGTATATACACCAGCACAACTGCCGCAACTGTACGAATCAGCTTCTGAGTAGGAGCTGTTACATTTTTTAATAGCTTCATAACTTCCTCCTACACCTTCTCATGAATAGTCTTGCCAAGAATACCTGCTGGCTTAACTAACAAAACAATAATCAAAACAATAAATACAATGGCGTCTGATAGCTGACTGGAAATATACGCCTTGCCAAGAATCTCAATAACGCCCAGTAAAAGTCCACCAATCAGCGCACCCGGAATAGATCCGATTCCACCAAATACCGCTGCCGTAAAAGCCTTGATACCTGGCATTGAGCCTGTGTATGGTGTAAGTGTAGGATATGCCGAACAATACAAAGCACCAGCTATAGCCGCAAGGCCTGAGCCAATGGCAAATGTAAGGGAAATTGTAGCATTAACATTGATACCCATCAAGGAAGCAGCATCCTTGTCCTCCGACACTGCTCTCATAGCCTGTCCTGGCTTGGTATTTTTTACAAACCATGTAAGAACCAGCATTATAATAATACATGTTACGATTGTGATTATTGTGATTCCACTTATTGTAAGACCTGCAACTGTAATACCCTTCCAGTTGATTACAGATTTGAAAACGATAGGATTTGAACCAAAAATCAACAGCGCCATATTCTGTAAGAAATAGCTGACACCAATAGCTGTAATAAGCACCGCCAGGTTCGTAGCTTTTCTCAGAGGCTTGTAAGCTATCTTTTCTATTATTACTCCAAGAGCTGTACAAATCACTATAGCAATAATGATAGAAACAACAGCTGGAAGGCCCGAATTGGCCATTGTCATAAATACCGCATATGAACCAATCATGATTACATCACCGTGGGCAAAGTTAAGCATCTTTGCAATACCATATACCATGGTATATCCAAGGGCGATAATGGCATATATGCTACCTAAACTAAGTCCATTGATGAGGTAGGTTAAAAATCCCATAATTATTCCCCGCTTCTAAAAAATTATATTACCACTGCATTTTAGCATACAGTATAAAAAAATGCGACATGGCAGGATATATGTATATATCCCGCCACATCGCCATTGATGTCTATTAATCTATATCAGATTACTCTGCTGATACGTATACACCGTCTTTAATTATAACAGCCTTTGGAGCCTTTGAAACCGTACCATCTGTACTCCACTTCATAGCTGTACCTGTAAGTCCATCAACCGAAAGTGTTGACATGTTACCTACGAGTGCCTCACAAACCTCAGCTGCCGAAGCATCTGGAGTAAGATTAGCGTCCTCAAGAGCTGCCTTGTAGATGTACATTGCATCGTAAGCATCAGCTGCGAACTGGTTAGGTGTTTCACCATACTTCTCCTGGTATTTAGCTACGAAGTTCTTTGTGAGCTCATCCTGTGCATCAGCCGCGAATGGTGTAAGAAGATATACGCCCTCAGCAAGTGATGTGTCAAAACCTTCAAGTGAAAGAATTCCATCCATGCCATCTACGCCAAAGAAGATTGGAGCATATCCCATAGAGTTTGCCTGGTTAAGGATAAGAGAATTCTCCTGATAATATGTTGGAAGGAAAATAACATCGCATCCCTCTGACTGAAGCTTTGTAAGCTGAGTAGAGAAATCCTGGTTAGAATCTGATGTAAATGCTTCTGGATCCACAAAATCAAGACCCTTGGCTGTAGCTTCTGCTACAAACGTTGTCATGATACCTGTTGAATATGCATCAGAGCTGTTGTAGATGATACCAACCTTTGTACCAATAGCATTGTCAGCGATGTAATCAGCTGAAGCTGTACCCTGGTTAGGATCTGAGAAACATACCTGGTATACATTGTCATATCCATTAGTAACGTTTACATCTGGTGAAGATGCAGATGGTGTTAACATAAACACTCTGTCGTTGTTAGCCTCAGCTGCAACTGCGATACAAGGAGCTGTTGTAACTGTACCAAGAATTGCGTGTGCGCCCCAGTCTTTAAGTGTATTGTATGCATTAACTGACTTCTGCTGATCATGCTCATCATCCTGTGCATTGAATGCTACCTGGTAGCCATTGATTCCACCTGCAGCGTTGATTTCATCTGCAGCAATCTGTGCTGCATTCATAACAGCATTTCCATAAACTGCTGCTGCACCTGTCATAGGTCCAATACCACCAATCTTCCATGAACCTTCAACTGCTTCTGTTGTAGCATCTGCTTCTGTTGTAGCTGCGCCTTCAGTTGCTGATTCTGCAGAACCACATCCAGCAAAGAGAGTAGCTGTCATAGAAGCAACAAGCATCAAGCTAAATAACTTCTTCTTCATAATAATATGACCTCCTAATATCCCGTTTGGAGTTTAGCACTTTAATCTCCTAAACTATTTTTTAGAATAATAATACTTGGATATTTATTCGTCAAGAAAAAATTACTAAATTATGTACATTTTTTTGTAAAAATTTGACAATTTTTTAACTAAGTTCTATTTGTACAACATCACCAATATCTAAATCCATGTGGTCGAGTTTCCATGGGCCAAAGCTTACCCTGTGTAAACGAATGACTGTACGGCCCACTGCATGCATCATTCTCTTGACCTGATGGAACTTTCCTTCATGTATTGTAAGCAGGCATTCAGTTTCCCCAGAAGTGTATTCAACAGTGGCAGGAGCCGTAAGTTCACCCTCTCCTATATGCACTCCATGCTCCAATGCATAAATATCCTCAGCCTCAAGAACCCCATCCATAGTCACAAGATAAGTCTTGTCCACATGCTTTTTAGGAGACAGCAGTTCATGGGCCAGCTTACCATCATTTGTCAGCAGTAAAAGTCCTGTAGTATCTTTATCCAAGCGACCTACGGGACTAATCCCCTTGGGCGCATCAGGATATTTTTTGTAAAAAATATCCATGACTGTCGCATCATTTTTATCCTCAGTTGCGGTAATAACCCCGGTAGGCTTATTCATCAGATAATAGAAATATCTGGTGTATGAATATTCAACTCCCTGATACTGAATCTTTACCGTGTTTTCATCCACCTTGGTCTCCGGTTTGGTTATCCTGACTCCGTCAACTAAAATAAGGCCCTTCTTGAGAAGAGCCTTGACCTCTGAACGCGTTCCTATACCCAAATCTACTAATAACTTATCTAATCTTACCATGATATTAGTTCGTATCCATCCTCTGTTACAAGAACCTGATATTCCCACTGTGCAGACATGCTGCCGTCAAATGTTGATACTTCCCAGCCGTTATCCGGGTCTGTTTTGATTCTGCAGGAGCCCATGTTAATCATAGGTTCGATAGTGAACATCATGCCCGGTACCATAAGCATCTCTGTGCCAGCCTTGGTTACATAACCAACCCATGGTTCCTCATGGAATGCCAGTCCAACACCGTGTCCTCCGATTTCTCTTACTATCTGATAACCATGCGCTGTGGCCTTTTCATTAATAGCTGCACCAATATCTCCGATAAAGCCCCAGGGCTTGACCTGAGCTAAGCCTATATCACAACACTCCTTGGTGACCTCCACAAGCTCTCTTACCTCTGGCTTAACATCTCCTATCATAAACATACGAGAAGAATCCGAATAATAACCATCCAATATGGTAGAACAATCTACGTTGACGATATCACCGCTCTTTAAGATTACATCGTCAGATGGAAATCCGTGACATATCTGATCGTTTACAGAAGTACATACACTATAAGGAAATCCCTCATAATTAAGCGGTGCAGGTATGCCGCCCATTTTGGTAGTAGTCTCATATACTATCTTGTCTATCTCAGATGTAGCCATACCTTCATGAATAGCTTCAGACACAGCATCAAGGCATGCCATGTTAATCACTGCGCTTCTCTTGATTTTCTCTATCTGCTCAGGAGTCTTGATAATAGAATGGTCTGGTATCTTGTGCCCCTGTCTGCCAAAGGTTTCTATTTTTTTATCAAATGCTTCATGGCACTGCTTGTATTTTCGTCCGCTGCCACACCAGCATGCATCATTTCTTCCTAATTTAATCATAATATTCCCTCTATTTTTTCTTCTTTTTCTCTGACGCACGATCCCATCCGTTGATATAACTTACCTTATCATGAGTCAGTGTGATGTCTCCCACCACCAGTCTGTCCCACAGATCATCATTAACCTTGACATCATATTCTTTTAATATGAGGCTGTATTCATATCCATCATATTTATAGGCTGCCGCACCTGGACCTCTGTCTTCAGCTAGTATATTCTGATATTTTTCAGCCATAGTAGCAATCATTATCTGCTCATTGATTGTATCCTTGTCTACTGGAAGCTTTTCTAACTGACAATCAAACATGTCCTCCCAAAAATCTGTGGTGGCACACTGCGCATAGTACAAGTCTTCATCTGTAAGTGTTATCCCTGCTTCTTTGGCCAGCTGATAGAACAGTCTGTCATGAATAGCCATATCCAATATGGCATACTTTGCCTCTTTTTGTATAAATGAATAATTGGTGTGGATATTCCAAAAGTCCTTGGTGTTATCCCTGTTATAGACAACAGCCTGCTCTTCCACATTCCTTTCAACAAACAATATATAAAAGGAAAGGTCTGCCATGGTGATATCCTCACCGTTAACAGTAAACACCACATCATCTAAATGCTCATCAAACTCTATTCTCTTTTTGTTTTCAAATCTTATATGAAAGGAATAGCCCACCACTATTATTAACAAAAAGAAGGCTAACCATCTCATAATTTTAAGAGCTTTTTTCATATCTTATATAACTCTTCTTATGGTAATGATTGGATGACAATTAACTGATCTGTTATTAGTAATACCTGTGGTCTTACTTTGAGCTTCTACAATCGTACCATTACCCTGATATATACCTACATGACCTGGATAACACACTATATCACCAGCTATCATATGCTTGTAGCTAACCTCTTGACCTACATTTCTGAGGGATACCGAGGTCATTCTTCCTCTCCAGGTAATACCAAACTGAGCGTATACCTGCTGTACAAATCCTGAACAATCACATCCACTGGTAAGAGATGTTCCTCCCCATACATATGGATTACCAACAAACTGATTACCATAAGCTACTACATCCGAACCGGATATGCCTGTTACCTGTGATGGATTCAGATCACCATTAACATTAGCCGTAGAATAAGATGTTGTAGAGAGTGTCTGAGCGCGACGTGCTGCTGCCTCTCTTGCCTTACGTTCTGCCTCTTTACGTGCCTTTTCCTTGGCAACCTTGAGTTCCTTCTCTAAATCTGCCATCTTGGACTTCTTCTGAGCAAGCATAGCATCAAGTGCTACCTTCTGAGCCTCAAGTTGCGCCTCCTGCTCCTGCAGAAAAGCCTCCTCTTCCTCCAGCGCCAGTTCCAGCTCTTCAACCTCTACTCTGAGAACTTCAAAGTCTTCTAATTTTTGTCTGTCATACTCGTACACAGAGTTGGAGTATTCAACCTTGTTCAGAAAGTTGCTTATGCTGTCCGACTGCAGTAGCATCTCCCCTAAGCTCTCCTTAGGAGCCTCATACATATACTTCATACGGGCTTTCATGGAAGCATATTGGTCTGCGCATGCCTGCGTGGCATCTGCCAAAGCCACCATAGTTTCCTCAATCTCTGCTGTTGTCTGTTCTATCTGTAGCTGCATCTCCTCGATGCTAAGAATAGTGTCATATAACTCTGCATCTATTGCATCTATCTCACCCTGAAGCTTCTTCTGATCTTTTTGGATAGTAGACACTGATCTGTCCGCCATTGCTGTGGAGGAATCTGAAAACAGCACACCCACCATCACCAGGGCAGCTACTATTCTTTTATTAAATGAGTATTTTTTCATAACCCCTCAAATCTATATATAGTAGTAATCCACATAGTTAATCTATATTATAATACAAATTCTAGCCGTTTTTTTCAATACTACCTAACCTTTGATGATAAGCAACAAAAGACCTCAGGCAAAGCCTGAGGTCACCTTTATACCAAGCTACTTTAGTTGACTCTATAAGGTTAGTTTTGATGAATATGGAATATCTTTATCATCACATACATCGTTGATATCCACAACAACCATGTAATAATAACAT
>JABUSV010000046.1 GCA_021442555.1 Pseudobutyrivibrio sp.
ACTGTATATATGTATATATACAGGATATGAACAGGTATGTCAACTCTTTAATAAAACCAGCAAAAAAAGCCATCCTAATAAAGATATATAAACAAATGTGCATTATCCTCCGATATAGATAATACCCCAAAACGGATTTTAGGGGCGTTTCTGTTGATAATCATTAGGTCAAGGAGGACAAAGCATGATTATTGAATCAAGTAAAGTGGGCATGTCAAGCTCGCGATCCTATTTTCACTACGAAAATAAGGAGACAGTTTCCTTAGAGGTTTTAGGAGGCAAAGATGCAGTAGAACTCTATATCTCAGATGCATCCAAGACAAAACTAGAACAGTTGAAAGAAGCCAGTGTAAAAATCAAAGAAGAGGAAAAGGAAGCTGAAAAGCAGCGAAAGGAAGATGAAGCAAAAAATGCTATTGCAACTCTTCAACAACTGCCAGTACAGGACAAGGGACAGGCACCATTAGCAGCTCCAATCGAGGATGCGAAAATCACCATGCTCAAGCGTATTCTTGCATTACTTAACGGCAAAGAATACAAAGATGTCAAGGACATGGGTAAAACAATAAGAACTGTGAACGGGTCGGTTCAGCCGATTTCAGAGATTAAGTCATTGGGCAAACCTGTCAAGCTTGCAGAAGGTGTAAATCTTAATCTGAGAAGTGGAACTACGTGGACAAGAGCAATCGCTCAATCCAGCTTTGTATCAGAGTCAGAGGTTACAACCTTTAGTTCAACGGGGGTTGCTAAGACCGCTGACGGACGACAGATAAGCTTTAACATCGATGTGGAGATGAGCAGGTCGTTTGAATCCTACATGGAGTCGGTAACGATGGAGAGTATTTTTAAGGATCCATTAACCATCAACGTAGATTCTAATGTGGCATCCATATCTGACATGAAGTTTAGATTTGATATCGATGCAGACGGAAAAGAAGAATATATCTCCATGGCAAATAATAATAGCCGGTTTCTGGCCCTGGATAAGAATGGCGATGGAATTGTAAATGATGGCTCAGAGCTGTTTGGAGCAAGAACAGGTGATGGCTTTAAAGAACTGGCAGAATACGACGAGGACAAAAACGGTTGGATAGACGAAGCAGACTCAATATTTAACAAGCTGTTTCTTTGGACCAAGGATGAGGATGGCAACGACATTAAGACATATCTGAAAGATGCCGATGTTGGCGCCATTTATTTAGGAAATGTCAATACTGATTTTTCTATAAAAAATGCAATTAACCAGACTAATGGACAGATTTGTTCTACTGGAATATACCTCAAGGAATCTGGTGGTGTAGGAACTGTGCAGCACGTAGATCTGGCATTATAACCTGGACATATCAAGGCGAGTATTTTTACTCGCCTTATATTTTTGCCTCGCATTTAAAATACATGTCTATTATAATAAGAAAGCATGCGAAGGAGTGTAATGTGATTTATTTTATAGAAAATATCATTAACTATATTATCTATATTTGTATTCTAAGTTACGGATATAAACTGACGGTTCGTAAGAATAGTATATGCGTTTTTATGTCAGGTATATCGGTACTGACAGGCGCAGCTGCAAACATATATCTTGGCTATAATAATCCACTAGTATATATAGCATGGAGCATGGCTTCTATTTTATTATTATATAATGGTTCTATTATAAGGAATGCATTAATCAGTTTGGGAATAATGTATTTTACGGGCATGATAGATACCTTCAGCTTGACGTTAATACAAATAATACATATTGGAACAGGTGTAGATGCCACAAAACTTCAATGGTGGATGGAGACGGCTTATATATTATCTTTTATCTTATATGTAGCCATATACAGATTGATTTTGAAAAATAGCAACGTATATTTAGGTGAAATCAAGCTTAAGTATAAGATTGCACTGTTGATACAACTGAGAATTTTCCAAATGTTTTATAATCTTGTATTTGGCTTTTTTCAGATTAATCATGAGAGATATAGTACGGATGCATATTTGATATTTATAACAAGTATTATTGGAGCTTACTATGCAATCTTTCACACATTGCAGCTGGCAGTAAGTAACACAGTGTCAGCTTCGCAAGTTGTCGAACTTGAAAAATATACTATAATGCAAAAACAACAGTATGAATATCAGCTTAAAACAGATATTGAGTTAAGAAAATTAAGACATGATTTATCGAATCATCTTGGAGTAATTAGAGAACTAATATATGACAATAAGTTAGATGAAAGTAAACGATATATTGATTCACTGTTGGAGGCTAAGGAAGTTTGTAACACTAAATATTATACAGGAGACAGTTTCTTGGATGTACTTGTAAAATATTATGCCTTCCTGTGCGAGACGGGTGAAATCACATTCGAGATTAAGGGCCATCTAAATGAAGAACTTATGCTTGAAATTATAGATATGACGACTCTTATTGGCAATGCTTTGCAAAATGCATTAGAAGCAGCCTTAGAGGCGGATGTCCGTGAGATACACCTAGAGCTTGCTGATCACAGAAAGGAAGTATTTATTATTATTTCAAATACATGTAAAGATATTGTTGATGTAGATAAGAATTTTTGCCAGTCTAGCAAGACGGATAAAAAACGACATGGATTCGGATTAAAGAATATTAATGGCGTTATAGAAAAATATGATGGTGAATATTACATTAATACACTTAATGATAATGGTATTAATTGGTTTAACATGACGTTGATTATACCTAAAGGGGAAAAATGAGAATACTAGTTGTGGATGATGAGTCCATTTGGAGAGACATAATTAAAGGAAATATAATTTCATATCTTGCCAATATTGGATTGGAAGCTAGAATAGATTGCTGTAAAGACGCAAGTTTTATTGAAAGAATTAAGTTATATGATCTGATATATTTGGATATTGAACTTGATGATGAGGTTGATGGATTTGAGTTAGCAGAGCAAATAAATAATAGTGATTTTGAAGGTAAGGTAGTGTTTATAACTTCACACACAGAATGGGCTAGATATGGGTATCGAGTAAATGCCTTTAGATATGTTCAAAAGAATAACAAGGAAGAGCTTGAAGAATCAATAGAGGCCTATCTTGCGACAAAACATACTAAAACATATATCACTTGTAAGACCAAACTAGGAGAAACTAAAACCGTTGAGACAGACAAAATAGAGTATGTTGAAAGCATAAATCGCCATATAGAATACAGCCTTATGAATAGTATAAAGTTGTATGGTACTGGAACACTGGCAAATGTTCTGGAAGAACTGGAAAACAGAGGTTTCTGCCAGGTGCACAGATCTTATATTGTTAATTTCTGTAACACCAAACATATAAAACGAAGAGGTATTATGCTTAGCAGCGGTATAATTATTCCAGTAGGACGAACCTACTATAATGAGGTGAAGGAAAAATATGCTTATTGGAGACTGAAAAATGAAACTTGACCATGTTGTTTAGACGTATTTTATGTCGTTCAGACATGAATTATGGGCATTATATATACGTTGTGGTATAACTTCAAGTGATATTGTTATTACTGTATACAAAGGAGGAGAATAATGTCAGTATCATTTGGGAGTTGGGATTCTATTGGAATGCCCAAAAGACTTAAGAATCCAACCAGTGGGATTAATACAAATCAGGTAAGCAGTATTTCGAATGCACAACTTGAAAAGAATAATAGCACTGGAGTATCAGACAGAGCAGTAGTTCTTGATTTATCAAAGGATTATGTAGCGCCAAAGGCTTCAGCACAGGTTATTGCAAAAGCAGCAGCCGTTACAACGCAAAGAACATTGAAAGTAGGTTCTTCCGGTGATGATGTTAGGCAACTTCAGTCTAATCTTAGTAAGTTAGGCTATAGTGTAGGAACACCAGATGGAAAGTATGGAAATGGAACCAAAAATGCAGTGATCTCGTTTCAAAAAACATTTGGGCTATCAGCAGATGGAATAGCAGGAAAAATGACTTTAGATGCAGTAGCTACGGCTTTAAACAGACAAAATAACGGTATATTGGCCAAAGGACAAATAAGTAATAATGTTAAAACATTACAAGAAAATCTGATTAAGTTAGGGTTTTTGTCTGGTAAAGCGGATGGAGCTTTTGGTACAAACACAGAAAATGCTGTTAAGGCGTTTCAACGAAAATATAATTTGACAGCTGATGGTCTGGCTGGCCAGACAACTTTAAAGAAAATAAATGAACTGATTAAAAATCTCGGCAAGCCTTCTATACCAACAAAGCCAATAAACGGGGTATATACTCCTATAAATAACGGAAGTAAGCTTACACTTCCTAATCCTGGAGATAAGATTACTGTTTCGCTTGGAACAGATAAAAATGATGTAAAAGCAGAGGTAAAGAAGGATAATTGCTGGACATTGGAGTACTCTATTGCAGGTTGTAGAAAAAATTACCCAAATCAACCATGCTTGAAAAGGTTAGAATCAGCTATTAGCAAGTTTTCATATAATGAAGGCAGTCAGGATTTACTAAAGTTACAAGTGCCTGGTATAGGTGAATGTTATGCAGGTGCAATGGTTGAAGGCTTTGCTAATATAGGGGATGTTGTGGAAGTGACGCTTGATAATAATACCAGGTTCAATTTTATGATATTAGACACCAAGTCTGTTACACATCCATCATCAGATTTGATTGACAATAATCAGTGTCAGATTAAAGGTATCGGCCACGGATATATGAGTGATAATAACAGTAAGGTGCAGTTGAGCATATGTGAGTTTATTACATCACAATCTTTGAGTGGGAAATATAGTGCGAAGGATTATCCTAGTGGATCATTTTTAACTGACAGACATGTGACTAGTGCCCAGATAATAGGACATGCAAACATATAATGGAGACAAAGGATTTGAATAGAAGTATTACTAATAGGTTAAAGAAAGCCGCTTTGTCAGGACTGATATTGATATGTTTTACTGGATGTGGCAAGGAATCAATATCTGATAATCCTGATATAGAGATTACATTTGAGGATAATGCGGAAAAAATCGATAATGTTAAAGAAACAGACCCAAGTACTTCATTGATTGATTTTCAATCGCTTGGAGTACAAGAATTTGATTATACAGATAACTTTACGCTAGATGAAGACCTAAAATCAGCACTGGAAAATCTAGCCTTGTCTTATGATTCATTTGATGAACAAGAGGTTCAAACATCTCAATGGAAAGAGTGGTTTATTTCAAAGTACATTTGTAATTCAAGGTATTCATTTGAATATCTGAATCAAGTAGCAGAGGAGAATAATGGCCTTATTGATGTAGACAATATCAACTACATGAATTATTCTCTGACAGGTGTAGAATCTGATTTTTCAGATGTTGTAAATGAACCTGTAGACAGCTATCAGAGCTCAAGTGGTGTAAGCAGAGGATTTATTACTGATTACAGTTGTACTCAGACAATAGATGGATATGATATTTCAGGTACCATGGAAGTATCTTATGATGGAAGTGATGCTGTATTATATAGGGAGATTAATGCCAAGTTAAAGAAAAATCCATACAGCTGTTTTGACGGTTACAGTATCATATTTCTAACTACGCAGAATATGGCAACACCAGTGACTGAACCTAAGCTATGCGAGTTTGTAGGTGGATGCTATTTAGACAGCATCAATGAGGAAACAAGAGTATGCACATTTGAAGTTTTTGGAGCTGATGAAGAACTGCCTATGGCACATTTTGTAGAGATCGATTTATCCGATTCTGAGGAAATGTACAACTATGTGTGTGAAAATGCAGGGAAGGATATGCGAATACAGTTTGAGTATTCTGGTGGAGTAACAGGAATGATTGATGCTTGTCAGGCAAAAACGATTACATTAGTTGAATAAAAACACAGAGGCGGTCGTTGGGGAAAACGGAGTATGAAAGATAGAAAATGTCTATTAATGTCTTTAATAATGATATTATTGGTTTTTGTGGGTTGCAAAGACAATAGTGACGTAGCAGATGTAAAACCTGACATAATAATATCTAATGAAATAGCAGATGTGCCTGCGGCAGATTCAGATAATAATGCGGCTATGAAGTCAAATAAAGATAAGGCTAAAGTCATATATGACGAAGCAAAAAAGGCATATGACAAGGCTGGAGAACTGGCCAAGTCAGGTATTACCAGTGATATGGTAGAGGCGACGGCAAATCAGTATGAAATTGCGGACAAATGCCTAAATGATATATGGGCTATACTAAAGGAAGAACTGTCGGCTGATGACTATTCAGTTGTTTTGGAAGAGCAGCGTGCATGGAATAAAACAAAAGAGGATACAGCAAAGCAGGCTTGTGATGAGTATGGAGAATGTTCTTTTGCTACAGTGGCATATAGTGATACGTTAGCTACCATGACAATGGACAGATGCTTAGAGTTGATTTTATACTTAGAATAAAACACAGAATATAACTTAAGTCGCATAAAGGGTTCTGGGCAATCGGATAAGTATTTTTATCTGGTTGCCTTTTTTGTTGTAAAAACAACATACAAAAGTAAATATACGTTGTAAACTTACTTCAAAAGACATGTAATAATATAAGCAGATTTCTTGAGGAAAGATTATGAAAAGGAAGTGGCAGTAACCATTGTTGGAAAGCTTGTAATGTTTTCGTTCGTAGGAGGTGTGTAAATGATTAGAGTAGCAATGTTTGATACTAAATCGTATGATGAGGATTCATTTAGAAAAAATTGTCCAGACGAAGTGGAAATTACATATTTCCCAGTAAAATTAAATAAGGATAGCGTAATTCTTGCCAATGGGTTTGATGCTGTATGTACTTTTGTAAATGATACTGTAGATGAGGAAGTGGCAAATAAGCTTTATGATTACGGGGTTAAAATGATTGCCTTAAGATGTGCAGGTTTTGATAGTATAGATGTGAAAGCTTGCTATGAAAAGATTTGCGTGGTTAGAGTTCCTGCTTATTCACCAGAAGCAATTGCAGAGCATGCAATTGCCCTTCTTATGACTTCCGTAAGGAGGATTCACAAGGCATACAACAGAACCAAAGAATTCAACTTTAGTTTAAATAATCTGGTGGGATTCAATCTTTATGGAAAGACTGTGGGGGTAATAGGAACAGGTAAGATTGGAAAAGCTTTTATCAACATCTGCAATGGATTTGGAATGAGAGTACTGGCATATGATAAATTCCCTTCTGAGGGAATAAAGGCTGAGTATGTTTCGTTGGATGAACTATTAGCCCAAAGTGACATTATCTCACTACATTGTCCGTTGACTGATGAAAATACGCATATGATAAACAATGGTACAATTGCAAAGATGAAAAAGGGTGTGATTATTCTAAACACGTCGCGTGGTGGACTTATCAATGCAAATGATTTAGTTGATGGAATAAAGTCCAGACAGATTGGCGCTGCTTGTATGGATGTTTATGAGGAAGAAGGAGATTTGTTCTTCAATGATAAATCAGGACATATTCTTGACGATGATGTTATGGCAAGGCTTCTTACAATGCCAAATGTAATAGTGACATCCCATCAGGCTTTTTTGACGGAGGAAGCGCTGGATAATATTTCATCTACCACAATAGATAATATTGTAAGATTTTTTAAATATGGTGAAAGGTCAAACGAGGTATGTTACCGTTGCGAAAAGTATGACGAATGCAGCAGTAAGAGAGTAAAGGGGTGCTAATAACTCAGCAAGAGTTCATTATAGTGAAGATATAGTCCCACATTCATCTGGATGTGGGACTATATTAATTGGTTAAACCGGCAGTGTATTCACTGCCGCTTATCTGTGCGCCCAGCGTAAATATTAGTGTTATACCTATGCCGATATATGCCCCGGCAAACTTCTGCGGCCAGAGATTCATAGGTATAACCTTTTGATTTTTTTGCTGACTCAATAGCTGCTAGTTCTTCTGAAAATTTTATTCTCTCCAGATATTCGAAATTGTTCATTGGTGTCATGGATATTATTCCTCCTAAAAAAAGTGATTATTCATATTCGTGCGCGCTGGAATAGATGATAAAATAAAACAAAAAAGGTGCTCACTTGCATGAACACCTTTGTTTTTTGCGAATCGCTGTTTCATTTTTATGAAATATATAACATAAAAAAATAAATGTCAATCAATTTACAAAAATATTTTAAATTATAAGTTTGTAAGCCGAATATGATTAAGGGTTCTTTTTATTTAGCTTATATCCAAGGATGCCATTACAATAAATGCAAAAACTGTGCCACTTGCACCACACAACGCGGTGTTGGGAAGTAATCCCAATGTTCCGATAGTAATTACCTTTGGATCATCGCTGAAGATTGCCACAAGAGTAGCGGCAAATTGTATGCCTAATAAGGCGGTGGTTGCCAAAAATACCTCGCCTACATCAAAGGTAAAAAAGGAAGGCCTGTCTTGCAGATATCAAGAAATACTGCTGGCTTATATTAATAGAAGAACAGTATTTAATACAGATAGATAGATACAAAAAATGGACACAATTATAAAAAAGTCTAAAAAGCAACTTGACAAAAAAAGTGAGTAATATATAATTTTAACCAAGGATTACAGTTTTATCGATAAGACTAGGTACAAATGTTTGAAATTGCAGAAATATAGTGTGATATAGCAAAGCATTAAGGAGTAGAGGTATTCTTATGGGATTTAAAAACAAACTATTAGGTTTTGCAGTTGCTATTATGTTAGTAGGAGTGCCTACAACGGTATTTGCAATTGATGTAGCTGGTGGTGATTTGTATTATAATGGCGGTCAAACAGATGAAAAAGTATATTCTGAAATCGGTCGTAAAGAGGGCGTAGAGCGCAATTATATGGTTAAAGCAACTGTAAAGGTTGGAAATAACACATATACAAGTGGATACAAAAAAAACTATGCAAAAAAAGAGGCCAAAAGAGTTTGGTATGCAAATGAAAAATCTTATTATGATTATTACCCATATTAAATGTGGAAGTATGAGTGTTTAAGAATAGGCGGGGCTGATTGCCCCGCTTGTTTTTTAAAATAAAGCATAAAAGATGGAGTAGTTTTATTCATATTATTTATTATTACATTTTGAAAGGGAGTTAAAGTTTGAGGAATTTTTTGAAGATATTTATATTCCTGGAAGTATTGTTGTTTACATATATTTTTAATACATCAATATATAGTATATACGAAAAAAATCACGTAGCTAATGAAGAATTAGCAGGATATGTGATAGTAGGTGCATCACCAGAAATACTTGATGATTTTTATACATTGTTTATGGAATATAATTCAGGAAATAAATTGGAGATCGTTAATAATGCTATTTCTTCGACAAATCAATCTGAATATGATATATATTGCTATCCAATCAACAAGTTCAAACAAAAGCAACCTATATCTCAATCTATTTTATTTCGATATCATGAACTAGAAAGAGAAGACTATTTAGACAGTGTTGGAATATTCTATTCAGATTTAACGGATGATGAAATATCAGAAATGTCTTCACGACTATCTGTCTCGATAAATAATTATGAGGATGAATCGATTCCCTACAGTATGATTTTACAACTAAGTTTTATGAACTATGTAATTTTGTTTATCGTGATACAAACAATCTATTGTATTTATACATCCTATAGTATGAAAAAAATAGGTATTAAAAAGAGCATGGGATTTTCTACGTTACACATTTTAAAAGAACAGATTATACGTGTAGCAAAGATATTTGTATTAGGTTATTTATTTATTTTTATTCTGCTTAACTTATATTATGTATTCACAAATCGATATGATTTTTCATATATAGCATTTAGTCTAATCTATTTTGGTATTGTTTTGATCATTAACATAATCAGTGTATTAAACACAAGTATTATGTTCAGACTAATTTCCTTAGAGTCGATGATTAAAAATAAGACCTTAAATAATAGTGTTAATATGATAGTTCAGGTCGTGAAAGTGGGATTATCAGTAATAATTGCAGTTACAATTATTATGCTGTTAAAACATGTAGATTCATATAAGCGAAGCCAACAAGACGTGTTAGATTTTGAGTATTTGGAGGGATATTATACCGCTAATGGTTTCAATTCTTTGGAATATGATTATGCAATAAATAATCCTGATATTCTACAAGAGTATTCAGATAATACATTGAAACTATACAACAACAAATCTTTACTATGCGATTCTAGCAATTACAGTGATATTCAGTCATCAGGTAATGATTTTGAAAGCGCGATTATTGTGGCCAATTCTAATTATTTGAATGAATTTTCAAACATTTTGTTTAATAAGGAGGCATTGGGGAAAGAAATAATCAAAGAACCTACGGTATTTATCCCGTATAAGTATAAGAATGATATAAATCAAATAAAAGCATACATAGATGAAGAGTATTATAGATTGATGAATTATAATCAGTTTTATGGATTGCAGAAAGAAAAGGATTATTTAGATGATTATGACATAGTTTACATGGATGATGATTCAAGTTTAAAGGTCAACATGGAAAATGGTTTTTCAGATGTGACTGACCCTATTATTATTGTTGATACTGGAGATTTTGCAGGGCTTTACTATTTGGATTGTTTAAATATGAGATGTTTACTATTTCAAATGAAATCAAGGAATGAATTTTCTTCACTGTTATCTAAGTGCTCCATGGATAAATTGGTTATAGCTGGAACATTACTTACTCCATATATGATGGAATTTGAAAATACAACATTTGTTCTTAAAACAATTGTTCTTTTTACACTGGTATTTATTATATCTTTAATCTTTATTATTTATATAGCAAATTATGTGGATATCATTGTAAATCGAAAAAAATATGCAATAAAAGAAATCATGGGATACTCACATTTTTATATATTGAAGAATAGGTATGTTTTCTTTGGCATCAGCCTGATAATAATTACCGCCTTGATACCTATCAATAAATTTTTTGTTTGTTTTATGATAATTTTGAGTATTGATTGTATTTTCTGTGAGCTGCTTTATAAAATGTACATCATAAATGCTTTATACGAAATTGAAAAGGGGGCATAGATATGTCATTAATTTCATTAAATAATATAAAGAAAGGTTATGATAAGAACCAAGTTATTCTAGATGATTTGTCGTTGGAAATCGATAAGGGTGAATTTATTGGGTTTGTCGGAAAAAGTGGTGCGGGAAAGACTACTTTATTAAATGTAATAGGATTGATAACGGATATATCTGAGGGAGAGGTCGTTATTGACAATTGTATAATTAAATCAATTAATTGTAAAAAAGCAATGCTCTTGAGAAGATATACTTTGGGGTATCTGTTTCAAAATTATGGATTGATAGAAGATGAAAGTGTGCTTTGGAATTTAAAATTGGCTCTTGAGTATAAAAAGGTTCCCCGAAAAGAAAAAGAAAAAATAATCAAAGATAACCTGGAGCAATTTGATTTAATACATTTAGTTGATAGGAAAGTATATCAGCTAAGTGGTGGTGAACAACAAAGAATTGCTATTGTTAAACTGATACTGCAGGGAAGCCAAATAATACTGGCTGATGAACCAACCTCAGGACTTGATAAGGATAATGAAACGATAGTAATGGAGCTGCTAAAGGAGTTAAATGAAAAAGGTACCACCATAATAATGGTAACGCACAATATGAACTTGTGTAGTTATTTCTCGAGAGTAATCAATGTGGAAGAGTTTAAATAAAAAGAACCCATTAAGGGTTCTTTTTATTTAGCTTATATCCGATTACACTTCCTATGAGACCACCAACTATGTGTGCGGTGTTGGATATGTTGTCTGTAACAAATATTCCCTGGAAGATTTCCTGTCCCACATAGAGTATTACTACAAGAATAAAAGTAAGCGGAATCTCTTTATCGCTAAAGCTTGTGAAGGATGCCATTACAATAAAAGCAAAAACTACGCCGCTGGCACCACACAACGCGGTGTCGGGAAATAACAGATTGTTAATTAATCCTGTTACTAAGGCTGTTATAAGAATGATTTCAAGCATTGCTTTGCTTCCATATTTTTCTTCAAGCAGTGGACCAATCAGTAACAGATACATCATATTTCCGATATAGTGTTGGAAATTAGCGTGACCCAATACGTGGGTAAATAATCTGACATAGGTCAGGGGACTGGTCCAATACCTGCCATAGGTCATGAACGCTATTTCTGTAATTTTATTTCCAGTCATTAATCCCAGAAGCAGGACCACAAAACTGATGATTGTAAAGCTTAATACAACAGGTGAGTTAAATTTGATTTTGATTTTCATTATTATTATTTGCCTCCATAATTTTAAGTTCATGCAAGAATTTGACAGTATAAGGAATGGCAGTCAATGTTGTTAGTATATCAGATATTGCCTGAGATATCTGCACACCCAGTAATCCCAATATTGATGAGAGGATTAACAGTGTAGGGATAAAATATAAGCCGCTTCTTAACATTGATAAGAGTGTGGCTGTTTTTACCCGTCCAACACTTTGAAACATCATGTTGGAGCATACAGCAACAGGCTGAAATACCTGGCCAAAAAACTGCACGGTTAGTGCCAATGTTCCGATTGTTATTACCTTAGGGTCATCTCTGAAGATTGCCACAAGAGGGGCAGCAAATTGTATGCCTAATAAGGCGGTAGTTGCCAGGAATACTTCGCCTACACCAAAGGTGAATAGAAAGGCCTGACGTACTCTGTTGTATTTTTTGGCTCCATAGTTGAATCCACATACGGGCTGGAATCCCTGTCCGATTCCAAGGGTGGTTGCAAAGGTAAAATAGCAGATTCTATTAACAATGGACATGGCAGCAACAGCAGCATCTCCATATACGCTGGCGCATTCGTTCAAAAGCATGGTAGAGATACTAGACAGACCCTGACGCATCATTGCAGGAAGACCCGTCTTGCAGATATCAAGAAATACCGTTGGTTTAAAGGATACATTTTTGATAGAAAGCTTTGCCAGGGTTTTTCCTCTTAAAAACATGGAAAAAAGTAAACTAAAGCTTAGATACTGGGAAAACGCAGTTGCTATACCAGCACCCATTACTCCCATGTTAAATTTGCTCATCAAAAGCCAGTCACCAAATATGTTGATGAGACCTCCTGATGTAAGACCTATCATGGCGAAGGCTGCCTGTCCTTCGTAACGCAATATATTGTTGAGTACACAGCTGCAGCACATGGCAGGAGCTGCCAGCAAAATGAATATTGCATAGGTTCTGGCATAAGGAAGTATGGTATCTGTGCTTCCCAAAAGATACATTAGAGGGTCTAAAAATATAAGACCTGCTATTGTGATAAACAAACTGGTGGCAAGGGCTGAAAAGAATGCAGTGGAGGTGTAGCAGGAAGCTCTGTCAATATCCTTGGCTCCAAGTGCTCTTGAGCATATACTTCCTGAACCCTGCCCATACATAAAGCCAAAGGCTTGAATTATAGCCATTAAACCAAATACAATTCCGATGGCGCCAGAAGCGCTGGTTCCATATTTTCCAACAAAAAATGTATCAGCTACGTTGTAAATACTGGTAACTAACATACTGATTGTTGTTGGAATACCAAGCTTTACTATCAGAGATGGTATTGGGGTTTCTGTCATTTTTTTGTATTGTAAGGTCTGTTGATCTGCTAAAGACATGTCTTTTCTCCTGATTTATATATAGAAATTCTATTCTGAGGAATATTACATATTATAGAAATAATCCATAAATTCCATCACACATTTTAATATTGTATCTACTTATATACAAGATACAATGTATAAATCTTAGTACATTGTTAATTTTTTGTCATTTTTATGTTATAGTAACAATGGGTAGAGGAGTTAGGCGTGCCTAACTAATGGCGACCTGACTTTTATTCAACTAAGAAAGGAAAAGATTAATGAGTAGAGCAGAATTCGAACAGTGGAACGGATTTAAGGGACGTGAGTGGAAGGAATCAGTAGATGTACGCGATTTCATCCAGAACAACTATGTTCCTTATGATGGAGATGAAACATTCCTTGCTGACCCAACAGAAGCTACAAACAAGCTTTGGGGCAGACTTCAGGAGCTTCAGGCAGCAGAGAGAGCTAACAACGGAGTTCTTGATATGGAGACAGAGGTTGTATCTTCTCTTACAGCATATCCAGCAGCATATATTGATGATTCAATGAAGGATCTCGAGCAGATCGTTGGTCTTCAGACAGACAAGCCTCTTAAGAGAGCATTTATGCCATACGGTGGTATCAACATGGCAGAGCAGTCATGCAAGATGTATGGTTATGAGCCATCAGCTGAGCTTCACAGAATCTTTACAGAATATCACAAGACACACAACCAGGGTGTATTTGATATCTACACACCAGAGATGAAGGCTGCTCGTCACGCTAAGATCCTTACAGGTCTTCCAGATACATATGGACGTGGTCGTATCGTAGGCGATTACCGTAGAGTAGCTCTTTATGGTATTGATTACCTCATCGAAAAGAAGCAGAATGACTTCGCTAACACAGAGCGTCAGGGTATGAGACGTTATGACTTCCAGCTTCGTGAAGAGATTACAGACCAGATCAATGCTCTTAAGGGCATGAAGGAGATGGCAGCTCTTTATGGATTCGATATTTCCAAGCCAGCAGCAAACGCTAAGGAAGCTGCTCAGTGGTTATATTTTGGTTATCTTTCAGCTATCAAGACTCAGAATGGTGCAGCTATGTCAGTAGGACGTGTTTCAACATTCCTTGATATCTATTTCTCAAGAGATCTTGCTAACGGAACTCTTACAGAGGCACAGGCACAGGAAATCATCGACCACTTTACAATGAAGTGTCGTATGGTTAAGTTCGCTCGTATCGAGTCTTACAACCAGTTATTCTCAGGTGACCCAGTATGGGCTACTCTTGAGGTTGGTGGTATCGGTATCGATGGACGTCATCAGGTTACAAAGACCTGCTACAGATTCCTTCACACACTGGAGAACATGGGACCTTCACCAGAGCCAAACCTTACTGTTATGTACTCTTCAAGACTTCCAGAACAGTTCAAGAAGTACGCAGCTAAGATTTCTATCAACACATCTTCAATCCAGTATGAGAATGATGATGTAATGAGACCAGTATGGGGCGATGATTACTCAATCTGCTGCTGTGTATCAGCTACAGAGACAGGTAAGGAGCTTCAGTTCTTCGGTGCTCGTGCTAACCTTGCCAAGTGTCTTCTTTACGCTATCAATGGTGGTGTAGATGAGAGATACATGACTCAGGTTGGTCCTAACTACACACCTATTACTTCTGAGTACCTTGAGTACGATGAAGTTATGGCTAAGTTTGACAAGATGATGGATTGGTTAGCTCACCTCTATGTAGGTACACTTAACATGATCCACTATATGCATGATAAGTATTACTATGAGGCATGCCAGATGGCACTTATCGATACACACGTACGTCGTTCATTCGCTACAGGTATCGCTGGATTCTCACACTGTGTAGATTCACTTTCAGCTATCAAGTATGCAAAGGTTAAGCCTGTAAGAAACGAGCAGGGCATCACTACAGATTTTGAGATCGAAGGCGACTTCCCACGTTATGGTAACGATGATGACAGAGCAGATGATATCGCTGTATGGCTTCTTAAGACATTTATGGAGAAGCTTCGTCACATCCATACATACAGAGATTCAGAGCCTACAACTTCAATCCTTACAATTACTTCTAACGTAGTATATGGTAAGGCTACAGGAGCTCTTCCAAACGGACGTCCAGCAGGCGAGCCACTTTCGCCAGGTGCTAACCCAGCATATGGTGCAGAGGTGTCAGGTCTTCTTGCTTCACTTAACTCTGTTGCTAAGCTTCCATATGAAGAGGCACTTGATGGTATTTCAAATACACAGACAATCAACCCAGACGCACTTGGACATTCTGAGGCTGAGAGAATCGACAATCTTGCTAACGTGCTTGACGGATACTTTGACCAGGGTGCACACCACCTCAACGTTAACGTATTTGGTAAGGAAAAGCTTGTTGATGCTATGGAGCACCCAGAGAAGCCTGAGTATGCTAACTTTACTATTCGTGTATCAGGTTACGCTGTTAAGTTCATCGATCTTACAAGAGAGCAGCAGATGGACGTTATCGCACGTACTTGCCACGGAACACTTTAATCTATTATGCAAGGATACATTCATTCAACTGAATCATTTGGCTCAGTAGATGGCCCGGGAGTAAGATATCTTATCTTCTTTTCGGGCTGTGCCATGAGATGTGCATTTTGTCACAACCCGGATACCTGGAATATGACAGAAGGCACCCTCATGTCAGCAGATGAGCTCATAGAAAAAGCAATAAGATACAAGAATTACTGGAAGGATAATGGCGGAATCACCGTATCTGGTGGTGAGCCATTGCTCCAGATAGATTTCTTGACTGAGCTTTTTAGAAAAGCCAAGGAACAGGGGATTAATACCTGTTTGGATACCAGCGGAAACCCATACAGGGCTGATGGTCAGTGGCACGATAAGTTTTTAGAGCTTATGAAATACACAGACCTTGTGATGCTTGATATCAAAGATATAGATGAACAGGATCACTTGACTCTTACAGGTCAGCCCAATTCCAATATTCTTCAGATGGCAACAGAGCTTTCTGATATGGGAAAAGCTATGTGGATACGTCATGTATTAGTGCCAGAGCACTCTGATAATGATGACAAGCTTTACAGACTCAGAGCCTTCATTGATACTTTGGCAACAGTTGAGAGAGTGGAGGTATTGCCATATCATACACTTGGCGTATTTAAGTGGGAGAGCCTTGGCATTCCTTACAGATTAGAGAATATATCAGCTCCTGCTCCCGACAGAGTAGTCAATGCTGAGCATATTTTAAGAGATTAATATAAGAGCATTCGATACAGATTTATGTGATTTTTTTGTAAAATCTGCATCGGATGCTCTTTTTTGATATAAAATAATCATCCCAAAGTGGTATTTAAGAAGATATAGTTTGGGATTTTGTTAAACTAATGTAATAGAGAAAGATTAACTTAATTACGATACCGTAAAGGAAAGGCATAATACAATGGCACAGGTTGATTTCGCACCACAGGACCCTACTGAAAAGGGCGCGTATTTTTACATAATGAAGGACAAGGATATCCAGGGCACACAGCAGCCTGATGGAGGCTATGTTCAGTTTATCTATCAGGACGATGGACGACTTATCAATGCATCCAGAATATGCGGTGGAATAGAAGATGACGCTATTTTGGACATGTTAAGGACCACAGCTGAATTCAGAAAGCTGGTGGCTGCTATTGGTGTGTCCGTACAGACTACCAATTTCAAGGAAAAAGTCACCTTCAGCTATCAGATGTACGGCAATAAGGACAAGTACTCTACAGGTACAACAATAAGCTCAAGCTTCATTACCAATGGTCTTGAGCAAATCATAGACCTTGATAGTGTCGACTGGTCTGATGATGATATGGGGCCAGGTCAGCTTAGATTCACCTTCGAAAAAAAGAATGTCAAGGCACAGGCTACAGTCAGATTTTACCTTAGAGAAGGCTATGATGTGCCTGAACCAATAGTCGACACCATGGTGGATGAGAGCTCGCCGGAATACAAGCTTATGATTCTGAGGTCTCTTTTGTCCATGGGCAACCCAACCAGAATCAAGAGAGCTATTGATAGAGCGAAAAATGGTGAGGATATTACCATTGCCTTCATCGGTGGTTCCATTACCCAGGGAGCGGGAGCTATTCCAATCAACACCAACTGCTATGCTTACAGATGCTTTGAGAACTTTGCAACCATGTATGGCAGTGGAAAAAATGTTCATCTGGTCAAGGCTGGTGTAGGTGGTACACCTTCTGAGCTTGGTATCGTCAGATTTGAGAAGGATGTACTAAGCTTTGGAGAAGTTAACCCAGATATAGTAGTTATAGAATTTGCAGTAAATGATCACGATGATGAGACTGAAGGTGAGTTTTTCGAATCCCTTGTTCGTAAAGCTTTGAAGCTTCCTAATCATCCAGGTGTGGCGTTGCTGTTCAGTGTATTTGCCAACGATGAGAACCTTCAGGACAGGTTGATTCCTATAGGCAAAAAATACGACCTTCCAATGGTAAGTCTTAAAAATGCCGTAACGGACCAGTTCAGACTTCGCGCCGGCTTGGGACGTGTGTTGTCTAAGAATCAGTTTTTCTATGACATTTTCCACCCAACCAATCTAGGCCACAAGATTATGTCAGACTGTCTGTTGTACATGTTCAAGGAAATAGATCAGAATCAGGTATCAAAGGATGATTGCACAGAGGCACTGCTTAGGGAAGCAGCAGTATATGGCAAAAGATTTGATGATATCAGATACATGGACAGAAGTAACAGTGACCTCTACGCCAAGATTAGTTGCGGAGATTTTGATGGTACAGATAAGGATCTTCAGTGCTGTGAGATGAACGACGTGTTGGATAAGGTACCACAGTTTCCTGACAACTGGAACCATAATAAAGGAGCAGGTAATGAGGCCTTTGAGATGGATATTATCGCCAAATCTCTTGTTATGGTACACAAGGATTCGGGGGAGACCTGTTTTGGCAAAGCGGATGTTTTTGTAGATGAGGTTCTGGTAAAGATAATAGATCCTCTTGCAGTAGGATGGACACACTGCAATGCAAAGATTGTATTTAGTGAGGAGACAGCGGTAAGACATCACATCAAGGTGGCAATGCACCCAGGTGATGAGGATAAGGCATTTACTATATTAGGTTTTGGAGTGGTTGAATAATGATGTTTAATCTTGTTACTAACAATTCAAAGGCATGTATTATGGTTGAGCCAGAGGCTTGGCCGGGAGTAAAGAGAGTTGCAAAAAAGCTTGCAGATGATGTATGTCTTGTAACAGATAAAAGAATAGAAATAGTGGAGAATACTGCGGGTAAAAAATGTGACAGAATAGTTGCAGCTACCGTAGGTCGCAGTGCATATCTTGACACAGTGTCGGATAAGCTTGATTGCCTGGATAAGATAAAGGGCAAGCGTGAGGTATACGCCATAAGATTTATTGAGGAGGGCGGATACACTACATGTGTTATAGCAGGTAGTGACAAAAGAGGTACTATCTATGGCCTCTTTCATATCTCAGAGCTTATGGGAGTATCGCCATGGGTTTATTTTGCAGATGTAAAGCCTGCAAAGAAGTTTCAGGTAGTATTTGATTCTTCTATAGAGATGATTTCCAAGGAACCATCTGTAAAGTACAGAGGCTTCTTTATAAATGATGAGTGGCCGGCATTTGGTAATTGGACCTTCAAGAATTTTGGAGGATTTACAGCTGAAATGTATGACCATGTTTTTGAACTGCTGCTAAGACTAAAGGGTAATTATCTGTGGCCAGCCATGTGGACATCTTCTTTTTCACTGGATGGACCAGGGCTTGAGAATGCCAGATTGGCAGATGAATACGGTATTGTAATGTCCAACTCTCACCATGAGCCATGTCTTAGACACTCTGAGGAATGGGATATTGTAAGAGGTGAGGATTCTATCTATGGCAACGACTGGAATTTCGATAAAAACAGAGAAGGCCTCATAAAATACTGGGCCGATGCTTTGGATAGAAATGGAGCTTTTGAGAACATCATCACTATCGGTATGAGAGGTGAAAGAGACAGTGAAATCCTGGGCAGAACAGCCACTTTAAAGGATAACATAGATTATCTAAGATCTGTAATTATAGAGCAGAACAAGCTGATAAAAGAGCATGTTAACCAGGATATAATGCAGGTTCCACGTATGATTGCTCTGTACAAGGAGGTTGAGGCATATTATTACGGAGACAAAAACACCAAGGGATTAGAAGGCTGGTCAGAGCTTGACGGTGTAACCCTTATGCTTTGTGATGATAATTTTGCCAATACAAGAACTCTTCCTACTAAAAAGCTCAAGAATCGTCCGGGTGGATGGGGATTGTATTACCATTTTGATTATCATGGCGATCCGGTATCCTATGAGTGGGTTAACAGCACTCATCTATCAAAGGTCTGGGAGCAGCTTACAGGAGCATATGAGTTTGGTATAAGAGATATATGGATAGTAAACGTAGGTGATTTAAAGCCACAGGAACTTCCGCTTACATACTTTATGGATTTGGCCTATGACTATGAAAAATATGGTCTAAGTAACTCTAATTCGACTGGAAAATATATGGCAGACTGGGCAAAGAAATGCTTTGGTCCATATTTTAACGACAGAGATGTCAAAGAGATAACAAAGCTTTTGGATCAGTACACCTGGTATAATAATATCAGACGTCCTGAATCTATCATGCCTGATACCTATCATCCAACTAACTATGGCGAAGCCAACATGATGTTGGATGTTATGGATAAGCTTACAAAATCGGCAAAAAGACTTCTCAAGAAACTTGTAACTGCAGGATTTGGACCAGATGACGAGGCTTACAGTGCTTTTTATCAATTGGTGTACTATCCAGTTGTAGCTTCAGCTAATGTATATAAGATTGCTCTTTTGGGAGGCAGGAATCATCTGTATGCCTCACAGGGCAGAGTAACAGCCAATTCTCTTGCAAAAGAGATATCAAAGGCTATTGCTTTTGACAGAAAGCTGTCTGATGAATATCACAGTCTGATGGGCGGCAAGTGGTATGGTATGACTCTTTCAAAGCATATAGGCTTTAACAACTGGAATGATGAGGAATGTCAGTATCCTGTTATGTGCAGCATCACACCTGTGGAAGGACAGCGAATGATTGTATCTGCTACAAATCAGACCAAGTCTTCTCAGGGTGGGGACTGGACCAGACAGACTATCTATATTCCAGATATGTTAGATCCAAAGGTTAGAAATGCTTCAATAGATATAGCATCTGGTGGAACAGAAGCCTTTGAATATAATATAAGCTGTGACGCGTCATGGCTGATTATTGATACTCCTTCTGCAGTGGTAAACACTGAGACTACAGTTCATTTTTCCATAGATGAAGCAAAGCTTATGCTGGATGCAAAGGATAAAAGCTATGCTGTGGCTTCACTTACAGTCAGCACCAAGTCTGCTCATGTGGATGTCAAGATAGCAACAGTTGTATTTAATGAAGATACTTTAAAACATCATTATATTCCTGTTATTCCAGAAGAATTGGTAACAACTGCCAATCTGACAGAGGATGAGGTTGGACTAAAAATAGAGGCCAAGGAATATGAAGCCTGTGATAATCTGCAGATTTTGAAGCATTTTGGAAAATACGATTCAGGTATTAAGGCTTGTGATATTACTGCAACATATAGTTTGCAATCCAAGGCTCCACACGCCATATACGAAGTGGTTGCTCCTAAGGCTGGAGAGTATGAGCTGACATTTATGTTTACACCAGCCAATCCGGTAGATGCCAAGGGCTTATTGGATTTTGGATTAGCAATCAATGACAGTGCCCCAAAGAAGCTGTCATCCATTCACAAAGACTTTGTTGGAGGAGACAGAACCAATCCACACTGGGGTCAGGGTGTAATGGACAATATCCATACTTGTACAGTGAAGGTGAACTTTGAACAGGGTAATAATACAATAAAATATATTGCACTTAGTCCCAACGTAGTGTTGGAACGTATCTTGATTAAAAATACAATAACTAAGTTCAAACCAGGTTTTATGGGAATTATGTAATGAAAACATTATTTAATGACGGATGGTCATTTAAAAAGATTCCATTTCAAGAAAACTATGATTATGACAAGGCTAGGACCCTGCAGGGTCTTAGCCTTGTTGCGCTTCCACATGATTATCTGATATATGACTGCCACAATCTCTATGAAAACAGTATTGGTGTATATAAGAAGAATTTTTTTATAGACCGCATTTTAGACAAGCATTATGAGATATATTTTGAAGGAGTATATATGGATTCTTCAGTGTATCTTAATGGTGTTCATTTAGGAGACTGGAAATACGGATACAGCAGTTTTCATTATAATATGGATGAAGCAATAGTTGAAGGAGAGAATGAACTAACTGTAATAGTAAGACATCAGTCTTATAACAGTCGCTGGTATTCAGGGGCGGGAATCTATAGAAATGTATATCTGATATGCTGTGATGCCAATCATTTTGTTACAGATGGCTTTTACATTACCACTGTGAAAAACAAAAGACATTACGATTTGGTTGTAGAATTCGACGTAGTGATGGATTTTAACAGCGAAGCATCAATAAGAATACAGCTTTATGATAATCTGATGCATGAGATAGTCGATGCGAAATATAAGCTGACTGAAGTGACGATAAATAACCATATACTTGTAACTATAGGGGACTTGCAGGTAAAGGAATGGAGTGCAGATGAGCCAAATCTTTACAGCTTTAAAGCCGGCCTTGTCTATAAGGATAAGATAATTGACGACTATAAAACTAATATTGGTTTTAGATATATAGAATTTGATCCATCTAAGGGAATGGTGGTTAATGGGAAGCATACAAAGCTTAGAGGAATGTGCCTTCATCATGATTTGGGGGCCCTTGGTGCAGCAGTAAACAGGGCTGCTGTAAAAAGGCAGCTTGAAATAATGAAGAACATGGGCTGCAACGCCATAAGAACTGCTCATAATATGCCATCAGCAGAGCTTTTGGATATATGTGATGAGATGGGATTTTTTGTTGTGGATGAAGCCTTTGATATGTGGCAAAGCCCTAAGAATCCTTATGACTATGCAAGATTTTTTGACGAGTGGCAGGCAAAGGATGTAGCAAGCTGGATTAGAAGAGACTGCAACCATCCCTCTGTAATCATGTGGTCCATTGGCAATGAAATAGCAGATACACATACAAGTAAAGAAGGACCAAATCTTACCAGTCTTCTCAAATCCGAAGTGGAGGCTATAGACTATCGTGGACATGCCATGGTTACAATAGGATCAAATTATATGCCTTGGGAAGGGGCAAGGGCATGCGCTGATGTAGTTAAGCTTAGTGGCTATAACTATGGAGAAAAATATTATGATTCTCATCACGATATGTATCCTGACTGGTGTATCTATGGTTCTGAAACTGGCTCGGTAGTTGCAAGCCGTGGCATATATCATTTCCCATACAGCGCATCTAAGTTAGCAGATGAGGATATGCAGTGCTCCGCTCTTGGAAACAGTTCTACCAGCTGGGGAGCTAAAAGCGTAGAACAGTGTATTTATGATGATGAAACAAGAGAGTATTCTCTAGGACAGTTTGTATGGTCAGGATTTGACTATATAGGCGAGCCAACGCCTTATCACACAAAAAACAGTTACTTCGGACAAGTAGATACTGCAGGCTTTCCTAAGGATTCTTATTATATATTCAAGGCAGCATGGACACCTATTGACAAGGAGTGCGTATTGCATATTTTTCCATACTGGTGCTTTAATGAGGGGCAGCTTATTGACGTCAGAGTAGCTACTAACGCGCCTAAGGTGGAGCTGTTTTTAAATGGTGTATCATTGGGTGTATCCCATGATAATATCTGGCAGTTAAAGTATGTGCCAGGAGAAATAGAAGCAGTAGCTTATGATGCAGATAATAAGATAATAGCAAGTACTTTGCGGCACAGTTTTGGCGACCCATACAGGTTGGATATCAGAGAGGTAAATGCGCATGAACATGTGGCTGGAACAAGAGATTTGATATTCTATGAGGTGAACTGTCTGGACAATGAAGGAAATCCTGTGGAAAATGCCAATAATCTGATACAGGTTATGGTATCGGGAACTGGAAGTATAGCTGGATTAGATAACGGAGACAGCACAGATTATTGCAACTATAAGTCTGATGCAAAGCGTCTTTTTTCAGGTAAGCTTTTAATTATGATAGCTGTTCATGATGAAAAGGGGGATGTCGTTGTCGAGATTTCAAGCCCTGGTTTAGTAGGGACAACAATTACAACAGCTGTGACAAAACAGGATGTAACAGCGGGTTGGGGGACTTATATACCAGAACCGCTATCACACACGGTGTTGGATTATACAATGGAGCCATACAGGGTAGAGCTAATCTGGCTTAATGAATCAAAGCTTTGCGCAAAGCTACATCCTAAGTGCTGTAATAACAAAAAATACTGGGATAGACTACAATTTAAAGCTGTTTCTGAAAAGGGATATGAGCTGGGTTATGCAAGGCTCACAAAGAAGGATAACTTTGCGTATATTACTGCAATATCTGATGGAGATTACAGAATAAGATGTACCTATAGCAATAAAACTGGTGAAGTAAAATTGATTTCAGAGCTGGAGCACAGTATAAAAGGACTTAAAAAAGCCTGGGTGAATCCATATGAAATGATAGTTGGCAGCTCATACAGTAGAAGCGAAGGAGAGATAACAAGTGGCAATGAATATGGCGTTGCAACAGCAAGGGATGGACGAACAGTAGTATCCTATGACGGACTTGACTTTGGGGATTATGGTGCCAATACCATACATCTTCCAGTTTTTGAACTGGCCGGGGCAAGGTGCCCTATTGAGATATGGCAGGGATATCCTGGTGAGAAAGGTGCAGTATTAATTGATATTTTGATATACGAGAAGCCTAGTATATGGAATACATATCAGGAGCAGGTGTATATATTGCCGAATCGAGTACAGGGTGTTGCTACAATTTCTTTTGTATTAAATCAAAAAATTCACCTCAAAGGCTTTTATTTTGACAGGCTAAAAAAGGCTTATGACAAGCTTACACCTAAGGAGGCTTCAAGTGTATATGGTGATGATTTTGTAAGAACCGATGAGGCTATCTTGGGAATAGGCAATAATGTTACCATAGAATATGATGAAATGGATTTTGGATGTGAGGGTGCAACTAAGGTTATTATATGTGGCAGAACCCAAAATCTTATTTTACCTATTCATATCGATGTGGAAGGTGATGGTGGAAGCAGTAGACAGATTGTAGAATTTACAGCCAGTGAGGAGTATAAAAATATGTCTTTTGATATAAAAAAGATAAGCAAAAACGTGAAGGTTTCGCTTATCTTTATGCCTGGTAGTCAATTTGATTTTAAGAGCATACAGTTTTTCTCTTAAGATACATAGGTATTTCTGTATTCTGAAGGCGTGCAGTTCAGGTTTTGCTTGAAGACTCTGTTAAATGTGGCCAGAGAGTTAAAACCAGAACGCATGGCAATATCCGATATACTAAGATCAGTGCGGTCCAGAAGTAATACTTCTGCGTAGCTGATCTTTCTTTTTGTCAAATATTCGTAGTAAGTAACTCCTGTAAATTTTTTAAATAGTCGAATGAAGTGACTGGTGGAAAAACCTGTCATGGTGGCAAGCTCATCTACTGTCAAATCTTCTGTACAGTGGTCATTCATATATGAGCATAGATTATAGAATACATCTATGTAATATTGCTGCTTCTCGGCTTTTACATCGTTGAGAGTCTCTATTGAAGAAAACTGTATGCGACCTGCCTGAACAAAGAAGGCAATTATAAGAGAGTGTATGCTGGCTTCGTATAATGGAAGCTGTCTTGTATTCTCAGATACAATCTGCTTTAGTATGTTTTCTAAAATAGAATGTTCCTCAATATTATCTTTTTTTCTGAATACGGCACAAGGAAAGAATTTGGAATAAATAGAGTCAAATCCATTAACCTCTCGCAATACAGCGTGGTCAATGAGCATGATATATCGGTTACCGTTTTCAGGCGCAGACAGTTCGTGAAGCTCTCCTGAAGGAATAATCATTATATCTCCTGGTTCCAATATATATGTAGTGTCTCGTAAAACCGCAGTGTAGTTGTTGGTTATTGGCATAATAACCTCAATATCTGTGTGCCAGTGAGGTGGATAGTTTTCTACCTGATCGTTGTTGTAGATTATGTAGTTGGCTTTACTGTTGTGGTTGACGATTTCCTGTCTTCCATGTAATTCTGCCTGCATATTAACCTCCTAATACCTTCTCTTAAATATTATCATAGATACTATCCCCTGCAATTGTACATATTGACAAAAAATACAATGCCGGTATGTAACAATGTGCCTAAAAATAGTAATAATGACCAAATCAGTGATAATATTTGAGGACTAATGATAAAAAATGAGTAATAGATTTGAGAATATTTGATTATTCGAAAGTTGCTAACGAGAAGATTCAGACAACTAATCGTGTGATAATAATAATGTAAATTGACAAAGGAGAATAAACATGAGCAACATTCATAGCCAAGACAATATAGAAGCTTTGAAAAAACAGGCCATGGCTCTTATAAGCCAAATGACTCTGGAAGAAAAAGTATCACAGACTCTGAACTGGGCGAAAGCTATTGATAGATTGGATATCAAAGCATACAACTGGTGGAATGAAGCGCTGCACGGTGTGGCAAGAGCTGGTGTTGCAACAGTTTTTCCTCAGGCTATTACAATGGCGGCAACCTTTGATGAGGATCTCATAGAAGAGGTGGCAGATACTATCTCCACTGAGGGCCGTGCAAAATACAATTATCAGCAGAAATATAATGATACAGATATATATAAAGGTCTTACCTTCTGGTCTCCAAATGTAAACATATTCCGAGATCCAAGATGGGGACGAGGCCATGAGACCTTTGGAGAAGACCCTTATTTGACCTCCAGAATGGGAGTCAGATTCATCAATGGTATCCAGCAGGAAGATAATGGCGTGCTGAAAGCAGCGGCCTGTGCAAAGCATTTTGCAGTTCACTCTGGTCCAGAGGATATCAGACATGAGTTTAACGCTGAGGTTTCACAACAGGATTTGAGAGAGACCTATTTACCAGCCTTTGAGGCCTGTGTTAAGGAGGCTCATGTAGAAGCTGTAATGGGCGCATATAACAGAACCAACGGAGAACCTTGCTGTGGTCACAAACAGTTGTTGGGTGACATTCTTAGAAAAGAGTGGGGATTCACAGGACATGTGGTGTCTGACTGTTGGGCAATCAGAGATTTTCATCAGGGCCACAAGGTGACAAAGGATGCCTTTGAATCGGTATCTCTTGCCATGAACAATGGATGCGATCTCAACTGCGGTAACCTTTTTGAATGTCTGGTAGAGGCGGTAGAAAAGGGTATGGTAGAAGAGTCAAGACTTGATGAAGCTATCTGCAATCTCTATGTTACAAGAATGAAGCTTGGAATCCTCGGAGAGCAAAAACCAAGCAAATATGATGCACTTGGTGTGATGGATATAGATACACCACAAGCCAAGGCTCTTAATCTAAAGGCATCAAAGGAAGGTATGGTTCTTCTTAAAAACGACGGATTACTTCCTTTGGATAAAAAGAAATATAAGACAATCGGTGTTATTGGACCTAATGCAAATAACAGAAGATGTCTGGTGGGTAATTATGAAGGTACTGCATCAGAATATGTGACTCTGTTAGAAGGAATTAAAGCGGCGGTAGCGGATGATGCCAGAGTGCTTTTCTCGGATGGTTGCCATCTCTTCAAGGACAAGGTTGAAGAGCTTGGAACCAGTAATGACAGAGAAGCTGAATTGTTAAGTATATGTGATGCATCAGATGTGATTATCCTGTGCATGGGCCTTGACTCTGGTCTTGAGGGAGAAGAAGGGGATCAGGGTAATGCATACGCATCGGGTGATAAGCCAAATCTTAATCTTCCTGGAATCCAACAGAAGGTTATAGATATGGTAGTAGCTACAGCAAAACCAGTAGTGCTCGTACTGGTAGCAGGAAGTGCTTTGGCACTTACCAAGTCCTCCCAGGAGGTAGGTGCCTTCCTGTATGCTGGTTATCCTGGAGCTCAGGGTGGTAACGCAGTAGCATCCATACTGTTTGGAGAGCATAGCCCGGAGGGTAAGCTACCTATAACGTTCTATAAGACAACTGAGGAGCTGCCTGAGTTCACGGACTACTCAATGAAGGGCAGAACCTACAGATATATGACACAGGAAGCACTGTATCCATTTGGATATGGACTAAGCTACACAGATTTTGAAATAACAAATGCAAAGATTTCAACAGATACCATATCTTCTGAAGATGTGACAGTAGAACTGGATATTACTAATTCAGGCGACTATGACGGTGCTCAGACTATACAGGTATATATTAAATTAAACAAAGAGGGTACGCCAAACCCTCAGCTTAAGGCTTTCAAAAAAGTCAGACTTAAGAAGGGTGAAAGTAATCACGTTAAGCTTACACTCGAGTCAGATGCATTTGCTTTATACAATGAGGAAGGTATTAAAGTAATCAATGAGGGCGATTACACAGTCTATGTTGGCATTAGCCAGCCAGACACAAGAAGCATAAGTCTATTGGGCAAAAAACCAGTAGAGTTTAAGCTAAAGGCATAAAAGCCAAGATAAATAAAGGGAGAATGACATTGTGAAAAAATCAAATCGTTTGGCCTATATCAAGAGATATTGGCAATTGTACGCGCTATTGTTGTTACCAATTATATATTTGATAGTATTCAAATATGTACCTATGGCATACATTCAGATTGCGTTCAAAGACTACAGTATTGTACAGAGCGTTTGGGAGATGCCTGTGACATCTAATCACGGTTTTAAGTATTTCTTACAGGCTTTCCAAAACAAAAATTTCCTGTTGGCTTTAAGAAACACAATTTCTTTGAATCTTTTGGATTTGGTAATTGGTTTCCCAGCACCAATTATATTTGCACTTATTCTTAATGAGCTGTCCTTTAAGTACTTTAAGAAAACAGTACAGACCATAGCTTATATGCCTCACTTTTTATCATGGGTAATAATCTATGGTGTAGCCCTTCAGTTGTTTGCACCATCTACTGGTTTTATCAACATGCTTATTACAAACATGGGCTTTGAGACAGTGCCATTTCTAAATGAGTCTGCACACTGGGTTAGAACCTACATCGGTGTGGGTGTATGGCAGAGCTTTGGTTGGAATTCAATCATCTATCTGGCTGCCATTGCTGGTATCAGCCCTGAGCTTTACGAAGCTGCATCTGTAGACGGCGCAGGTCGTTTCAGAAAAATGTGGCATATTACTTTGCCTGGTATCAAGCCTACAATCGTAGTACTTCTTATCATGGCATTGGGTAATATATTAGGCTCAAGCTTTGACAGACCATTTGTATTCCAGAACAATCTTGTAATGGATGTAGCTGAGGTTCTTTCGACCTTCGTTTACAAGTATGGTATCAAGGGATTGCAATTCTCTCTATCAACAGCAGTTGGTTTATTCCAGTCTGTTGTAGGCGTTATCTTCCTGCTTCTTGCTAACTGGTTATCAAGAAGACTCGGAGAACGAGGAATTTGGTAAAGAGGAGGCAAGAACTATGAATATAAAGAATAGAAAAACTATAATAGGCGATTGGATTTTCGTATTAATCTGCCTTGTAGTATGTGTGGTGTGTCTGACACCTATGATCAACCTGTTGGCCAGATCCCTTAGTGGAACTGAGGCACTGGTAAAGCATGAAGTTTATCTTTTACCAAAGGGATTAAACTTTGATGCATATTCTACAGTACTTTCAGATATGAAGTACATTAGAGCATTTGTTTGGACAGTGTTTTTAACAGTAGTTTGTACATTTGTTTCATTGACAATGACAGTACTTTGCGCTTATCCATTGATATTTGAAAAGCTCAAGGGAAGAGGAATAATCAATATCTTCATAACAATTACCATGTTTTTTAACGCAGGTACCATCCCCAACTACCTGTTAATGAAGAACCTCAATCTTCTTAGCAATCCTCTGGTATTGATTATTCCAAGCTGTCTGTCAGTGTACAATATGATTATCATGAGAAGCTTTTTCTATGGTATTCCTGTATCGCTTAGAGAGTCAGCTGAGATTGATGGAGCATCATTTGTACAGATACTTATCAAGATATATTTGCCATTGTCAAAGCCTGTAATGGCAACCTTAGCACTGTTTTACGCAGTAGGCAGATGGAATGGTTATACAGATGCATTACTTTATATGAATGATGCTGATTATTATCCACTGCAGTTGTTGTTATATAACATTATTAACAATATCAATTCTGTTGAAGTAGCTGCTCAGGAAGGCTTTTCGACACCAGGTCTTTCAGAGTCTTTGAAGGCTGCAATCGTTATGTTTAGTACAATACCAATCCTTATTGTATATCCATTCCTGCAGAAGTATTTTATCTCAGGTGTTACATTGGGAGCGGTTAAGGAGTAAGGTGCATAAACGCGAAAGCGATATGTATACAGTTTTGGCTAAGCCAAAACAAAGAATCTCACCTAAGTGAGATTGATTTCTAACATTCATATTATGGAGGGTGAAAAAATGAAAAAGAAGTTTTTATCCCTTGCACTTGCTGGAGCAATGGCTCTTAGCATGGTTGCATGTGGAGGTGCACAGGACAATGCTCCTGCTGCAACAACTGACACAGGTGCTACTACAGATACTACAGCACCAGAGGTTGCCAGTGAACTTGTAGATGGAAAGTTTGCTGACACACGCCACATCACAGTAGAGGTATATGACCGTTCTATCGATGGTGGCTCAGATGTAACAAACAACAAGTATACAGATTACATCAAGCAGGGAATGCTTGATAAGTACAATGTAGAGGTTGAATTTGTTGCGGTACCAAGATGGACAGAGGTTGAGCAGATTAACAACTTGCTTGCAGCTGGCGATGCGCCTGATATCTGTGTAACATACGATTACGCTACAATTCAGACATACGCTAACATGGGTGGTGTATTAAACCTTGCTGACTATGTAGATACATATAAGAGTGATCTTCCAGAACTTTGGGATTGGCTCACAGAATACAATATGTACTATGATAAGGATCCTAATACAGGAAACCTCTGGGCTCTTGAGGCTAAGCTTGCTGTCAGCAACCGTATCGTTACATTTATCAGACAGGACTGGCTTGATGAGTTAGGACTTCAGGCTCCTACAACAACAGAAGAGTTTGAGAAGACAATGGTTGCATTTAAAGATAATGCAGACAAGCTTCTTGGCGCTGATGCAAGCAAGATGGTTCCATACTCTGCAAGTTATGATATTGGTTGGAGAACAGCTACTCTTATCGAATCATTTATCGATGAAAATGTTACAGACAAGGAATACTACTTAAACGGATATGATGACAGAAAGCTTACAGAGAACGGTACAAAGGAAGCTATTCGTCTTGTAAACAAGTGGTATAACGATGGCCTTATGTGGAATGATTTCACACTCTATGGATCGGGTGATTCTACAGAGGATGATATGATGAAGGCTGGTTATGTAGGCGCTTTCACACATAACTGGGATTATCCTTTCCGTAATGGCGAAGACTCAATCAACCATGTGCTTGAGTCTACAGTAGGACCAGATGCAAAGTTTGTTCCAATCGATCCTTTCAAGAATGCTAACGGCAACTATACAAAGTTTGTTTCAGGACCTATAGATCGTAAGATCTTCTTCCCAAGCACAAACGATGAGCCACTTGCGTCTATGCTTTACCTCAACTTCATATCTTCTCCAGAAGTTATTGAATATCTTCAGATTGGTGATGAGGGCGTAACACATAATGTACTTGAGTCAGGTGCTATAGAAATCGTTGCTGCTACAGGCGACGCTATCCAGAATTCTGGTTTCAATATTGATTACACAATCACATGTAACGGACTTAAGCTTCAGGATCAGGCTAAGACAGATCTTTCAAGAGCATACAGCTATGCATTCAATGATCCAGAGCTTGTACAGAAAGCACATGAGATTGCAAACACAGACCTAAAGGTTATCGCACATGCTTCTGTAGGTGAAATCACAGCTGAGAGCGGTATGGGTGATGTTCTTTCTTCACAGAGAGACGTTGTATATGATCAGGCTGTAGTATGTAAGCCAGCTGATTTTGATTCTGTATGGGATTCAAATATCCAGACATACCTTGGTATGGGTGGACAGGCTATTATGGATGAAAGAGCTTCAGCTTGGGAGGCAACATACGGTTCAACAGAGAATCTTCAGTAATTTTTTCTTCATTCTTGGAGGCTGCAATAAAATGCAGTCTCCATTTTTTGTTATTTTGTTATATACTATCTATGTTGGTTTTTATTATTTTATTAGGAGAGTAAAATGCGTCAATTCTACCTGAACAGATCAGGTCTTAATATATATTGCCAGGAATACCTGCCATGTGATTTTGACAATACAAAAAAGTATCAAGCCATACTAATTAGTCATGGCTTTGGTGCCACAATTGCAGACTGCAGTGACCACTACATGAGATTTACAGATAATGGGATTGCTGTGTATGGGCTGGAGTTTTTAGGTGGTGCAAGAAGCGATTCAACCCACAGCCAGGGCAGCTCATTGGATATGAGCATCTATACAGAGGTAAGTGATCTTGAGGCCTTAATCGATTACGTCAGGGAGCTTGAATATATTGATTCTGAAAAAATGATGCTTATGGGCTTTAGTCAGGGGGCTTTTGTGTCAGGCATTACTGCAGCAAGGCGAGCTAATGACATAGCCAGGCTTATTATGGTATATCCGGCACTGTGTATGTGTGATGATGCCAGAAGAGGTCAGCTGGGAGGTGCCACATATGATATTAATAACATTCCACAATCCTGGGATTGTCCAAATGGTATGGTTATTTCAAAACAGTTCCATGAGGCTGTTGTTGATATAGATCCTCTAGGAGAGCTTATGGGATATGACAAGGATGTTTTGATAATACATGGAATGGAGGATGATATAGTGCATTACTCTTATTCCATAAGAGCAAAAAACAAGGCCTACAGTAAGGAAAAAAGCCAGCTTCTTATTATGGAAAAAATGGGACACTGTGTACCCGACACCGTGTACGATGCAGTTTTTGACTCCATTAACTTTTTTATAGAAGGCAAAAAGGAGCTGCTTACCATAAAGGTGATAATTACAGACAACGAAGTTATTGAGGATACACCAGGCAGACATGTAAATAAAATATATTTTACAGGATACTGTGACAGTCCTATGTTTAAGGGGGCAATCCTTCCTGGTGCCTGTGATACTCAGATAACGGAGGAAGGCGTTACAAGGTTAAGAGCCGTGTATACTCTCTTTGGTAAAGACAGCGAAGGTAATACATGTACAATCAATATTGTTAACAGCAGACAGGGACAATATTTCAGGCCTGTTATTACCACAGACTCCAAGGCTTTGGCATATCTAAATGATGAAGCCTGCTACGGAACATTAGAACATCATGATTATGGCGTAACAATTAGGATTTGGAAATGATATTTAAGAACAACACAAAAAGACGCAAATATAATAGAAGCAGTACTCTTATGAAGCTGTCTACTGTTGCTGTATGTTGTATGGTTCTGACAACAATTGTCAGTTTTATTATGCTTACGGGAAGAATGTCTGAAGTGAAAAAGCTAACAGCTCCTGAAAACTATGATACTTACGACAAGTATGTCTGTATGATTACCAGTGATGATGAGGGTCAGTTTTGGCAGGAGGTGTATCAGGTAGCCAAGGATGCTGGCAAGGAGATGGGAATCTGTGTAGACATGCTCTCTGATACAATCAATATCCAGCAGAATCCTGCTCAGCTTTTAAACATAGCCATTGCATCACATCCAGATGGCATTATTCTTGAGGCAAACAGCTCTGATGAAATGACAATAATGCTGGAAAAAGCCAACGAGGCAGATATTCCCATAGTTACAGTACTGTCTGATGGTATGGCAAGTGACAGAATAAGCTACATCTCAGTTAATAACTATACCTTAGGACAGATATATGGCTCGCAGGTTATAGGAGTTGCGGAAAAAAATGCCAATGTTCTTATTCTTACCAGATCAGATACCAATGCAATAGGAGAAAATCTTATTATTACTGGTATTCAGGACACCATAATGGATAGTGAAGAATACAGAAATATTAATATTACCAGTAATACAATTATCGATGACGATGCTTTTGCCATAGAGGAGTCTGTGCGTAATATTTTTATGCATTCAAGGACTCTTCCTGATGTAATAATCTGTCTTGATGAGCAGATTACAACCTGTGTATATCAGGCCATGATTGATTACAACAAGGTAGGTCAGGTTCAGCTATTGGGTTACTATGATTCAGATACCATATTAGAGGGTGTAAGACAAGGAGTAATTCACTCTACAATCGCTGTGGATACAGCAGCTATGGGGCAGGACTGCGTGGATGCATTTGCTGAATACTGGGAGAGCGGATACGTTAGCGAGTATTACGATGTTGATGCCAAGCTCATTACAATCGAGAATATTAATAGTGTTGTGAAGGAGGGTAATAATGAATAAAAGACCCCTTTCTAATCTTACTGTTCGAAACAAGATGCTTTTGGCTTTCTTTTTGCCTACGGCATTACTGATTATCATCAATCTGTTTTTATATGCTAATACTAACAGAATGATGAAGTCCCTTGATACGGTATTCAAAAGCAATACTACACTAAATGAGATGTCTCAGGCGTTGGGGCTGGTACAGGCATCCATGACTGACTATTTGAATACAAGAACCTCCGACTCCATGGAGGATTACTATAGATACGAAGAAGATTATGAGGATATGATTGAGCTGCTTAACGATGAGATTATTGATTCTGATAATTATTTGTTAGAGCGCAATATCAGAAAAGTATCAGAAGAATATCTCAGACTTACAACTGAGATTATTGAAGCCAAGCGTGGTGGCAATGTAGAAAAATACAGAGGGCTGTATGATGAGGCCAAGAATCTGTATGTTTCCATCAACAATATGATTTATTCTTTGAACAATGAACAGTTCAAGAAAAACACAGTAAGCTATAAGGCTTTAACCGACACCATGGGGTCCTTGGAAGGTATAAACCTTATGACTCTTATAATCATTGGCCTTGCAAACATGTCATTTATCATTCTTATTGCTGCAACAATTACCAATCCTTTGAGCAAGCTTTCTGAAGCTGCCAACAAGGTTGCTGTGGGAGATTTTGAGGTAGAACCAGTTCCTGTTGTTAACAACGATGAGATTGGTGTGGTTTCTAAGGCTTTTAACTCCATGGTTGCAAGTATTGATGATTACATCAAGACCATTAAGATTAACATGGAGACTGAGCGATTGATGAAGGAAAAGGAACTTCTTATGGAAACGCATCTTAAGGATGCAAGGCTTAAGTACCTTCAGGCTCAGATTAATCCTCATTTTTTGTTTAATACGCTCAATGCCGGAGCACAGATGGCTATGATGGAGGGCGCAGATCGCACCAACGAATACATTCAAAAGGTAGCTGATTTCTTCAGATACAATATTAAGAAAGACCACGATATTGTTACCATTGAGGAGGAACTGGAGTTAGTAGAGACCTATATTTACATAATTAATGTACGTTTTGCAGGAGACATACATTTTGACATGGAAATTACAGATGAAAATCTGTTAAAGTATTATATGCCTAGTATGATTTTACAGCCTATCGTGGAAAACAGTATCAATTACGGTGTTCGCAATATAGACTGGGAGGCACATATTAAGCTTAAGGTATATCGTATGGAGGAGACCATCTGCATCAGTATCGAGGATAATGGTGTTGGTATGTCAGAGGAGCTTATTAACAGGATTCTTACTAAGGATTATGTTGCCAGTGAGGACAAGGTTGATTCCAACGGTGTGGGACTAAACAACGTAATTAACAGACTTGAATTATACTTTAAGGAAGAGGACATAATGTCCATAGAATCTGAAGGAGAGGGCAAAGGTACAAAAACGGTATTCTATTTGCCTATGAAAGAAAAGAATGTATAAGATTTTATTAGCTGATGATGAAGGTATCGTTATCGACTCACTAAAATTTATAATAGAAAAGGAATTCCCAGGAGAGTGTGAGTTCGCATCTGCAAAAACTGGCAGAGGCGTTATAGAGCTTGCCGAGACCTTTCAGCCAGATATCGCCTTTATGGATATCCAGATGCCAGGTATCAATGGTATCGAAGCCATGAGAGAGATAAAGCAGGTTAATAATCATATTATTTTTGTCGTAATGACTGCCTATGATAAGTTCGACTATGCAAAGGAGGCTATTAACCTGGGAGTGCTGGATTATCTTAACAAGCCAGTATCCAAGGACAAGATAGTAGCCACAATGAAGAGGGCTTTTGCTCAGTGTGATGCTCATAAGGCCAGAAGGTCTCAGGATCTTATGGTCAAAGAAAAGCTTGAGACGGTAGTGCCTATTATTGAAAACGGCCTGATTCAGGATCTGCTCTTTAAGGAGTTTTTTCAGGAGGATATTGATAATTATAAGAATCTGTTGTCCATCACCCAGGACTTTGGATATATGGCAGTTATTGTCATGGGTCGCGAGCTGGTAGGTAATCATATGACCAGTGCCGTGGCAGTTTCTATTGAGGCACAAAAGGTATACAACCAAATCAGAGCTCTTATTGAGGATTATGTACCCGGAAAAGTTGGAGCTGTAATGTCCAACAAGATTCCGGTGTTTGTACCTTATGATTACAGTGAGATGGATTATTCCATTCGTGCTGAACTGGTGGAAAAAGGAAGAGCCCTTTGCAGACGTCTCAAAGAAAAAAACGAGGACATGAGCTTTAGAATAGGTTTTGGTCCAGTGCTTCCACTTAAACGTATGAATGAATCCTATGAGTTGGCTTTGGGTTCGTTGGTTCAAAGCACAAGCCATGTAGCCCATGCTGATGATGCTCCGGCTATGTGTTTGTATGAAGAGGATTATCCTGTTGAGCTGGAAAATCAGATTTTTGATGGTGTTCAAAGAGGGGCTGTAGCAGAAGCTTGTGCTGCTGCTTCGGATTTTTATGACTGGATGACTGGTAACTATCCTGAGAATATCGACAACATCAGACTTAAGGTTTTGGAGTTTGCTCTTTGGGCTGAACATGTGTCTTATTCTGTAGGTGGTAGAAAATATGAATTTTTGAGCCGAGGAGAATATATACCAGTAGTAAGTGATTTCGATAATTTTGATGATATGAAAATATGGTTTTTATCCAAGGTTAAAGCCGCCACAGAGGTTGTTGCTAACCGTAAGGAAGACCAGTCAACAAGCGTAATTTCCAAGGCTATTGAATACATTGAAGAAAACTACAAAAAAGAATTGTCCTTAGATGAGGTTTCAAGAGCAGTAAATGTCAGTCCATACTACTTTTCTAAATTGTTTAAGGAAGAAAAGGGAGAGAATTTTGTAGAATACCTTACAAGGGTCAGAATGGAAACGGCCAAGAAGCTTTTGTCTACTACAGATATGTCCATGAAGGAGATATGCAGACAGATTGGATATTCTGATCCTAATTATTTCTCTCGAAATTTCAAAAAATATACAGGCATGACTCCAACTGAGTATGCCAAGAAATAGGGGAATAGATAATAGTTATGAAGAAGGTTAGAGTATTGCCAGTATTATTATTGGCTTGCATGTTGATATGTACTGGTTGTGGGGCTGAACAAAAAGCAGTTCAGGTTAATGAAAACGTCGAGGATAACAGCGTAGAAATCGGTATATGCTTTGATTCCTTTGTTATAGAAAGATGGCAAAGAGACAGGGATATTTTTGTATCTTATGCCAAGGATCTGGGTGCTAATGTCAATGTACAAAATGCCAACGGAGATGTAGAAGAGCAACGAAAGCAGATTTCTTACTTTATCGATAAAGGAGTGGATGCTCTTGTTATTGTACCGGTAGACTGTAGTTCTCTTGCAGATCTTGTAGAACAGGCCAAATCCAAGGGTATCAAGGTTATATCCTATGACAGACTTATTTTAAATGCCAACGTAGATCTTTATATATCCTTTGACAATGCCATGGTAGGAAACATGATGGGTAACGCCATAGCAAAGCAAAATGCTTTCAGAGTACTTATGCTTAACGGCCCAACAGCTGATCATAATGTTACCATGATTGAACATGAATTCAAAAAGGTTATGAGCTTAAAAGGCATAACTATCTTGGATACCTACTATGTAGATGGCTGGACTCCTGAATATGCTTCAGATTACATGTTTGAACATATGGATATTGTAAGACAGGCTGATGCTATTATGTGCGGAAATGATGATGTAGCGGCCAGCGTTATCAGAACGCTTGCGGTTAATCAGATGGCAGGTGAAAAAATAGTTGTAGGTCAGGATGCTGACCTTTTGGCTTGTCAGCATATTGTGGAGGGTACTCAGCTTATGACTGTATATAAGCCTGTTGAAAAGCTTGCTTCTGAAGCTGCTAAGGCATCTTTTGCAATGGCTAGTGGTCAGGCGCTGGAGAATACTTTGTTAATTAATGATGGTATATATGATGTCCCATATATTGCCATAGAACCTATAGCTGTAGATGTTAGCAATATGGACAGCGTAATAATAGAAAGCGGATTCCATTCCAGAGATGATGTATACCTTAACGTAAACGTTATAGCTCCTGATGATGATGAATCTATGCTAGATGAGTTACCTGAGGAGGATGCTTCTGAAAGTGAGGATACGACAGAAGAATAACGATAGCATTTTTTTGCCACCAGATTTATCTGGTGGCAATTTTTTGCTAGCACACAAAATTATGCTAGTATGGTCTAGCAATAATGTGAAGAAAGTGTGAAGCAAAAACCTAAAAGTCTTTGTTATTATCTATACATGACAGGGAAGGAAATTGGAGAAGAACTTCCCAAATAACTTCGAAAACATAGGAGGGAAAAATAATGAAGAAGAAGTTAGCAAGCCTTGTACTTGCAGGTACAATGGCAGCAACAATGTTAGTTGGATGTGGAGAAACTGCTGCAACAAATAACACAGCAGCTTCAGCTGATAACACAGCAGCAGCTACAACTACAACAACATCATCATCAGGTGAGACAAAGGTTGGTGTTTCAATGCCAACAAAGGATCTTCAGAGATGGAACCAGGACGGCGCTAACATGGAAGCAGAGCTCAAGGCAGCAGGTTATGATGTTGACTTACAGTACGCTTCAAACGACGTTCAGACACAGGTATCACAGATTGAGAACATGATCTCTTCTGGATGTAACGTACTTGTAGTAGCAGCTATCGAAGGTTCATCACTTGGTGAGGCTATGGATATGGCTAAAGAGAACGGCATTCCTGTAATCGCTTATGACCGTCTCATCATGAACTCAGATGCAGTTTCTTACTATGCTACATTTGATAACTACATGGTAGGTACAAAGCAGGGTGAGTACGTAGTACAGGCTCTTGACCTTGAGAATGCAGCTGGTCCTTTCAATTTAGAGATCACAGCTGGTGACCCAGGCGATAACAATGCTGGTTACTTCTATCAGGGTGCTATCGATGTTCTTCAGCCATACATTGACAACGGCAAATTAAACGTTGTTTCTGGTCAGGTTAAGTTCGAAGATGTTGCAACACCTACATGGGCAACTGATGTAGCTCAGAAGAGAGCTGAGAACATTCTTTCATCATACTATGCAGATGGCACACAGCTTGATGTATGGCTTTGCTCAAACGACTCAACAGCTCTTGGTGTAGAGAACGCTCTTGCAGCTAACTACACAGGCGAATATCCAGTTATCACAGGTCAGGACTGTGACAAGGCTAACGTAAAGAACATGATCGCTGGAAAGC
>JABUSV010000192.1 GCA_021442555.1 Pseudobutyrivibrio sp.
TCGACGTCGTGTCTCAGATTTTGCTAATCTCGCCGTCCGTGGCGAGATTGCCCCCTTTTTTCAGAACCCCTCGTAAGCAATCCTACGACTTCGACGAAAATCCGCACCAAAGACTCCTTGGAATGCTTGAAACCGATAAAAACTGGTTTTTGTGCGCAGGGAACATACTATTGAAGAAGGTGTCCATGCGTCAAAAGAACACAAAGTAATAAGAAAAGAAGCGTTCCACATAGAAACACTTGGATTTGTGCGACGGTAAAGGTAAGAGGGCCAGGGGCCCACAGCCATAAAAGAGGGAGGACTTACTTACAATAGAAAGGGGCGCGAGGCTGAAAAAACAAGACATTAGGGTGTTATGGGCGTTATGTGGAAGAATAGAAAGAATTTGACAAAATTTTTGTGAAAATCTACACAATTATGGCGAAATGGTATAAAATTATCTTATCTATTATTATGTCTAAATGAGATGTTAAGGAGTATAGATGGAAGAACAAAAAGACCCACGTCTTGAGAAGTTTATTTCGATATTGCAAAAGACTAAGGAGAACGGCGGAAGTGATATTCACCTGGCTCCACGTAGTCCTATTATGATCAGATTAGATGGCGTGCTTGTGCCATTGGAGGGGATGTCTATTGAGCCATTTGAGATAGAGGGAATGCTGGAGGTCATGCTTACTCCGGAGCAGAACAAGGTCTTGGATGAGATGGGAGAGCTTGACTATGCTTTTTCAATAGGTGGATTTAACAGAATGCGTATCAATGTATTCAGACAGCGTGGAACCTATGCCATGGCTATAAGACTGTTGTCATTTGATATTCCAGATCCTGCAAAGCTTGGTATTCCACAGGCTGTTATAGATATGTCAGACTTAAAAAGAGGTCTGATTCTTGTTACAGGTGCAACAGGTAGTGGTAAGTCTACTACATTGGCAGCGCTCATTAGTATGATTGCCCAGAAATATCAAAAGCATATTATTACACTTGAAGACCCTATAGAGTATTTGCATAAGCATGGCAAGTCCATGGTGCTACAGCGTGAGGTAGGCTTTGATACCCACTCTTATGCCAATGCACTTAGGGCTGCGCTAAGACAGGACCCTGATGTTATCTTGGTAGGTGAGATGAGAGACTTGGAGACTATTTCTACAGCTATTACAGCAGCAGAGACAGGACACTTGGTATTGTCAACACTTCATACCAACAGTACATCAGCTTCAATAGACCGTATGGTGGACGTATTTCCACCACATCAACAGAACCAGATTCGTATACAGCTGGCTACAGTGTTAGAGGGTATTATAGCCCAACAGCTGCTTCCAATGGAGGCAACAGGAGGCCGTGTGGCAGCCTTTGAAGTAATGCTCTGTAATCCTGCTATCAGAAATCTGATAAGAGAGGGCAAGTCCTTCCAGATTCCATCGGTGTTGCAGACCTCCAAAAAAGAAGGCATGCAGACCATGGATGATGCTATTTATGAGCTGTATATTCAAGGAAAGGTATCTTCGGAGACCGCAGTATCCTTTGCGTTAGATCAGACTGCCATGCAGCGAAGGGTATTCTAGACCTGTCATTACAATTAGTAGGACAGGTATGAGAGGGAATAATGGAACTAAATCTTAAGAACAAGAGAAAAAGAATAGGTGAAATCCTGACAGATGCAGGACTTCTTACCGCAGAACAGGTGTCAAAGGCTATGGAGAGTGCTCGCAAGGAGGGCATGAGACTTGGAGAATACCTGATTTCATCCGATATAGTAAGTGATGAGGCAGTAGCATACGCTATTTCCAATCAGCTTCACATAGGATTGGTGCCAGATGTTACAGAGATAGAGATCGCATCAGAGCTAATCAATCTGGTGCCTGCAGAGATGCTTCGTAAAAACGTAATGATTCCTATCAGAAGGGATGAGTACAATCCCAATCTGATATATCTGGCTATGGCAGACCCCCTTGATGACAGAGCAAGAGATGATTTTGCTATGGCAAGCGGTATGATTCCAGAGATTGTTGCCTCTACCTCGGGCTCTATCAACAGAGCTTTGGACAGATATCTTGGCAGCAGGGAATCCGCAGAGATTGTAAGACGCTACCGAATGGAGCGTGGAGACGATTTTGTTACCACTACCACTCAGGTGGAGGATGACCCTAATGAGACCAGTGCCATAGTTATTCTTGTCAGAGACATGATAGCTCAGGCTGTCAGACAAAAGGCTTCCGATATTCATGTGGAGGCCACAGAGACTATAGTTAAAATACGATTTCGAGTAGATGGTGTAATGGCAGAAAAGAGCACCTATGACAAAGCGATGCTTCCAGCCATTATGGCCAGAATCAAGATTATATCAGGCATGGATATTTCTGAGAAAAGAAAGCCTCAGGACGGAAGAGCTACTATGACTGTAGATAACAGGGAATATGATATCCGTGTATCCATACTTCCTACAGTGTTTGGCGAAAAATGTGTTATGCGTATTGCCGAAAAGAAAGCCCTGACCAGAGATAAGTCAAGCCTTGGACTTACAGATGCTGATATGAAGCAGTTTGAGGCATTGCTGAAGAATCCACACGGGATACTTCTTGTTACAGGACCAACTGGCAGTGGTAAATCTACTACTCTCTACACTGTATTATCAGAACTGTCTACACCAGAGGTTAATATTATAACTGTCGAGGACCCTGTAGAGGCCAACGTGCCTGGTGTCAATCAGGTGCAGGTAAATGTCAAGGCAGAGCTTACCTTTGCCTCAGCCCTCAGGTCAATCCTAAGACAGGATCCGGATATTATCATGATTGGTGAGATTCGTGACAGTGAGACTGCAAAAATAGCAGTACAGGCTTCCATCACAGGCCATCTGGTAGTATCTACACTGCATACCAGGTCAGCACCTTCTTCAATGATTCGTCTTGAGGACATGGGAGTGGAGGGGTATCTTTTAGCAGACTCAGTGATTGGAGTTATTGCACAGCGTCTTGTAAGAAAGCTATGTCACAGCTGTAGAGAAGAATATGTGGCACCAGAGGATGAGTGCATCAATCTGGGAGTAGACCCGGCTAATCCTCCTAAGCTGTATAGACCAAAGAGCAGAGCTGCCTGTAAATGTGCCCAGTGCGGTAACACAGGCTACATAGGAAGAACTGGTATCTATGAGATAATGACAGTAACACCTACCCTTAGAAAGCTTATAAGCCAAGGAGCATCTGCAGAGGAAATCAAAGAACAGGCCATGAAAGAGGGCATGAGAACTCTTGCTATGAGTGCTTCTGAAAAGGTACTCAACGGCACCACCTCTTACAAAGAGATGATGCGTATCACATATGAAAATTAACTGTAGACTTAATAATATAGAGTTGAGAAGAGATGGCAGAATTTACTTACGTTGCCATAGATAAGAATGGCAAGGAAGTCAAGGGTAATATCACCGCTGACAGGCGGGAGATGGCCCTTAGCAAACTGAAAAATGAAGGTCTGACAGCCTTAGAGCTTAAGGATTCCACTCTCATGACAAGAGAGATAGATATAGCCTTTGGTACGCTGGTTAAGCCAAGAGACCTTAGCGTATTCTGCAGGCAGTTTGTATCCATGCTTGGGGCTGGCGTTACTATCCTTGATGCTCTCAGGATGCTTGCAGAACAGACAGAGAACAAATACTTAAGAAAAGCCCTGGAGGGTGTGGTATCAGATATTGAAAAGGGTGAGACCTTACATGATGCCATGGGCAAAAGACCTCGTATCTTTCCAGATATGATGGTGAGCATGGTGGCAGCAGGTGAGAGCTCAGGTCGACTGGAAGTGACTTTTGAGAGAATGTCCATACATTTTGAGAAAAGTGCAAAAGTTAAATCCATGATTAAAAAAGCAGCCATATATCCGTCCATGGTAGCTCTCATATCCATCGTTGTTATGGTGGTTATGCTGGTAGTGGTTATTCCTCGATACATAGTGATGTTTGAGGAGATGCAGTTAGAGCTTCCAGGAATTACGCTTTTTGTTATCAATGCCAGCAATTTTTTAAAGAGCAATGGATTTATCCTTCTTGCTTTTCTTATAGCATTGATATTTATCATCAAGACCTATAACGGCACAGACTCAGGCAAGCATTTTGTTGGAAGACTTAAGGCCAATATTCCTATATACAAGAGACTGGAGTTAAAATCCAACGCATCCTTGTATGCCAGAACCTTATCCACTCTTACCTACGCTGGTATGCCACTTATAGACAGCCTGGGGCTTACAGCCAACACCATGACCAACATATTGTTCAAGGATGAGATTAAAAGAAGCGTAGAAGAGATAAAAGCAGGTGTTCCACTGTCAAAGCCACTAATAGATTCCAAGCTGTTTCCAGCCATGGTGGGGCATATGGTTAAGATTGGAGAGGAATCCGGAGACCTTGACAATATGCTCAACAAGTTAGCTGAGTATTATGACGAGGAAGTGGAGATGGAAACAGAGACTGTTATGGCAGCGCTAGAGCCAGTTATGATTCTTGTTATGGCTGGCATGGTAGGATTTTTAATAGCAGCCTGTATGGCACCTATGATATCCATGTACAACGGCTTTAACATCTAGGATAACCCAGGCTAATGGCCTGTTATCAAAATAGACTTATTCTTCTGATAGGGCAGGAGAGGACGCACTTAGTGTAATATAATGCAAAGGAGACTTTTACGATGAACAAATCTAAAAAAATGAACGACAAAGGCTTTTCTCTTATTGAGCTGATCGTAGTTATTGCTATCATGGTAGTTCTTGTAGCAGTACTTTCACCAGTATTCTCAAGATTTATCGAGCAGGGTAGAAGAGCCACAGATGTAACAAATGCAAACTCATTGGCAGAGGCTATATTGATTGATATTGAGTCTGGAGAATTTAATCCAACTACAGCGGGTGATGACCCAGCTTCTTCCGCTGCAGAAATAAAGACAAGCGAGTTTCCATCGTTGAAAAGTGTACCAAATGTTCAGGCAACAGGTTTAACAGGTAATAATTTTAGATATGCTTATAATTCAACAACTCATACAGTTGCAATCACAATTGTAAATGATGATAACGGAGATTTAACAGATCCAACAAATGCTGAGAACTATAAGAAAGATACATATACTGAATAATAGGATCTTAAACTAGTAACACAATATGTACACCCTAATACCACTACTCATAACCTTCATATTTGGAACCTTAATCGGTAGCTTTTTAAATGTACTCATATACCGAGTGCCAAGGCACGAGGATTTTGTAGTTACGAAAAGCCACTGCATGAGCTGTGGTTATACCCTAAGATGGTTTGATCTGATCCCTATAGTCAGCTGGCTTATCTTAGGCGGTAAATGTAGAAAATGTAAAGCAAAAGTTTCAATGCAATACCCCATAATAGAGGCCCTTAGTGGCCTCTTGTGGGCAAGCATTGTATATGTGACAGGCTTAAACTTAGATGCACTGATATTATGTCTTATGGCATCTGCTCTTTTGGCCTTGTCTGTTATTGATTTTAGAACTCTTGAGATTCCTGTAGGATTTAACATATTCCTTACTATTCTTGGAGTCTTCATGATAATGCTGCATAGAGATATGTGGTATTTATACCTGGTGGGTTCGATTGTTGTGGCATTGCCACTGGCAATCCTGTATTACACCACTCACGGAGCTGCCATAGGTGGCGGCGACGTCAAGCTGATGTTTGCCAGCGGCCTTATCATAGGCTATCGGGCAAACCTTATAGCATTCTTTTTAGGCTGTGTACTAGGCGCAGTCATTCATGTAATTCGCATGAGATTTTTCAAAGCTGACAGAACCCTGGCGATGGGGCCATATCTGTCTGCAGGTATTATTATAGCGGCACTTTTTGCCGAGGAATTCATCGCATTTTATATAAATCTGTTTTAAAAGGGAAAATAACATGGCACAGCGCATCATTACAGTCAACATAGGTCCAGACCTGACACTTGCTGCAGAAACTGAATACAGGACGGCTAAGCCAAAGGTGTACAAGAGTTTTTATCTGCCTACGCCTGAGGAGCTTTTGACTGATGGAGTCATCACATCTGACGAGGTAATCTTGGAGAAGTTTGCCGACGACTTCAAGGAGCACATGCGTCAGAATAAGATGAACAACAAAAAGGTTCTCTTTGTGGCTGACTCCAAGAGAATGGCAGGAAGAGAGGAAAGCCTTCCTAAGCTTAGCGACAGCAAGCTAAGAGGACTGGTGCAGACCAATGCCTCTGATTACTTTCCAGTAGCAATGGATGCGTATCAGGTGACATGTAAGATAATAGAGGAACCTCAAAAGGAGGATAACACTGTAAGGACTCAGCTCTATGCTATTCCTCAGAATGTTATCACTTCCTACGAACACTTGGCAGAAGTGCTAGACATGAGTCTTGTTACCATAGACTGCAGAGCCAACGCCATCATTCAGTTTACAAAGTCTGTGGCAGAGAGCAGGACCATGGCTACTTTATATATGAGCACCAACGAGGTGGTATTTACTGTTGTATCAAACGGTATCATGCAGATGCAGCGTAGTATCAACTATGGTATTGGTGAACTGTACGACATGGTGTCTGATAATAACAAAGAGGCTCTGATAAAGCTTCATGATGAGAGCATTTTTTCCAACGAGGAATCCATGGATGCCATAGACGATGCTCTTATGATGATGACAGGCTCTATCAAGAGAATGTTAGAGTTCTACAAATCCAAATTCTTTGAGTCTGAGCTTGAGGATATATATCTTATTGGCCTTGGTGATGGTATCAAGGGCATGGCATATTATCTCACCGAAAGAATCGGGGTGGAAATCAAGCACAGCATCAGCTTTACTGAGGATACCACATCTGATATTGCACACCTGTCCAACACTATTGCTGCAGGTGGTGCCATCGATCCTATCGAGCTTGAGATAGGCGGCAAATCCGCCAGACGCTGGAGTTTTAGTGATTCACTGGCGGAGGATAACAACTACATAGGAACCTTCGTAGTGCTTATTATTCTTGTAGTGCTTGCAATAGCAGTAACGGTGGTGCCTTATGTCATGTATCAATTATCTGTAAGGGAGGGGCTAAGGTTAGACAACACCATCGCATCACTTCAGCCATCCAAGACGGTGTATCTTGAATACTTGGAGGCAAATGTAGAATACGAGGATCTAAGTGAGCTTAAGGAGCTTACAGATACTCCAGCCAACAGATTGCTGGAATTTTTGCAGGAGCTGGAGGCAAAGCTTCCAAGAAGTGCCACTATTTTATCCATAGCTGCTGGTACAGAGAGTGTTGCGGTAGAGTTTGTAGTGCCAGATAAGGCCACAGCAGCCCAGGTGTTTATACAGATGAGAGGCTTTGACACGGTGATGGATGCTAAGACCAGCAGTGTGGATGAGACAGCCTCAGATGAGGGTATAACAGAGGTTAGATTTATAGTTAACTGCGTATACAAGCCAGTGGATAACCAGGAGTAGCAGATGGACGATATCAAATATTTTTTAGACAAAAACATAAGCAAAAAGGACCAAAAGCTCTTGATTATATTGTTTGGAGCCATTCTGTTGGCCTGCAGTTATTTCTGGGGCTACAGAGGATTTATGGAAAAAAAGTCAACTCAGGATGCCTACAATAATGAAAAGCTGGCAGAGATAAGTATTCTAAATGAGTATGCCATCTCTCAGAGCACCTATGAGCAGGAGACGGCAAGAATTAATGAGGAGACAGCCGCCATCAAAAAGCAGTTTCCACCTCAGATACATTCAGAGAACAGCATTATCAATGCCATGAACTTAGAGAAGGACAGCTTATCTCTTAGGATATCTAATATCGGAATAGCAGAAAGCACCCTTATCCAATCTACATTGGAAGAAGATATGGAGCCTTCGGAGTATAAGACAGCCGCTACTGAAATGGGGTTGACAGCACAATATGCCTACGAGTTATATAACACTCCTGTAACCTATCAGTTTACATCAGGCTACGGAGATTTTAAGAATACCTTATCAGCTATCAGAAAGAACCTTGATACCAAAAGCATAGAAAGTGTTGTCATGACCTACGACAGCACCACATCCAGTCTGATAGGAACCCTGATTGTGAATCAATACATGATAACAGGTACAGACCAGGAATACATTACTCCAGAGGTAAAGGCTTCTACTATTGGCAACCCTAATCCATTTGCCACTACAGAGTAGCCAGCAGAGATTATGACACTTAAAAGGACTCACAAAATTGCAGACAATAGAGGTATGACACTAATAGAAGTATTAGTGGCTGTGGCTATTTTCGGCATTATTGTGGGTCCTATTTGTTTTGCTTTTGTTACAACAGTCCATGTGAATAACGCTTCCCGCCAGATTGAAGAGGCTACAGCTGCAGGAAACAACATCATGGAAGAACTAAGGGAGCTTAGTCTATTGGACCTGGAAGACATTATATCAACTGATGATATTTTGCCAGGTGAAACATATGCAAGCACCGCTGCTACAATCCTAAAGAGACCTTATGATATCAAAGTGGCAGATGATGGCATATATATTCTTACTTCAAGAGAAAAGATAAACAACAGGGACTATGTGGTACGACTAACCCTAAGTCCTGTAATAGTACCTGATGCCACTAAGCTAAGCTACACAGATTATAACGACAGGGAGCTTGCCAAACTTTTTTCCATGAGTCAGGGATTGGATGGAGCCATATCCGTCGGAGAGACTCTAGATCTTGATACAGCAGGCTCCTTTTCAGGCAATGTCAACGAGATATATATGGATATGAGACGTACCATTACTGTTGATATATCAGATGAGGACACGGTGTCGGTAACAGTAGAGTACGAGTACAAGTGGGACAAGGAAACTCCTGTATTTAACCAGCCTATATACAGCAATGATGATGATGAAATAGAGCTTAGAAATCTGTTTGTTTTTTTCAATCCACTGTATTCAGGCAAGGACAAGGAAAAAATAATCATAAACAATCCCAACTCAGTTCCTGTGAATGTATATCTTATAAGGATGGCAGAGGAGAACGCTATCAATGATTTAAGATACGGTGTAGATGTGGAGATAAACGACCCGGCAAGTGACTATGCAACAGCAATAAAGACTAACCTAAGTGAGGACGTATTACAGCTTGACAGCTTGGCAGCTGCAAAGCTGATAGTACAAGACTTGGCGAGCACAGAAAAATCCAATGTAGCTTATGACGTCACAGCAGGTGTATATCTGTTAGAGGACGTTACAGAACCAAGCGGTGATATAGATGAGAGTCAAATGACAGTAGAAAACAGGCAGGCAACCATTGAAGGATCTAAGGAAAAGAATTAATAAAAGACTACAACTGAATAATGAGGGTTCTTCTATTGTAACAGTGCTGGTTGTTATGGCACTGTGTATGATTCTGCTTTCCATAGTATTGTCTACATCCTTATTGAATTTTGAGATGAAGATGCATGCAAGACAATCTAATGCCAATTTTTACGACGCAGAGTCGGCTCTTGAGATGATTAGAATGGGACTTGTGGCAGATGCCTCAGATGCTGCAGCCAAGGGATATGTGGCAACTCTTGAAAGCTACGAGAAGCTCACGGTAGAGGAAAGAAACGAGTATTTTGAGAGTATCTATGCCAAAAATCTCATCAAGGCCTTGTCTGATGCAAACCAAAGCTATTACAAGCTCGGCTATATAGAAAGTCTGTTGGGAGATACGGCTAAGTCTTACAATATAGATTTTGGTGCAGAGCTTACCACAACAGATGGCATCAACTTTTTGAATGTTACAGATGATGGAGTAGTTCTTAAAAATATCAGAGTAAGATATACAGATGAAGATAAATACATCAACGAGATTCAAACCGACATAGTGTTAGGTTATCCTGTGATGAATTTTGAGCTAGGAGGCAAGACTCCTGATTTGGCCAAGTATGCATTCGTAGCAAATGAATGCGTAGAGGTGCTTTCTGATACATCGGTCAGCGGCAACGCGTATCTTGGAAAAAATGATGTAAGCGAGGACAAAACCAGTGAGATAAGCGCTGGTGTAAAGATGGATTTTAACAGTGATGTGAACATAAAAGAGGGTGAGATACATCCCAGAGTCAACTGCGATGTTATTGCAGAGGGCTTTATTAACGTAGATGGCAGTCTTAGCTTTAAGGAAAATGATCTGTGGCTTCATGACCTACAGATAGACAGCGGAAAGCTTACTATCGAAAACAGTAAGTGTGTATTTTCTGATGATCTGATACTGGCTGCTACCAAGGCTGTTGACGAAGAGGACAAGAGCAAGAGAGTAGGTGCCACTGCAAAGATATCAGGAGAATATTATGGAGTGGGTCATGGCAACACGGCAGATGACAGCTCTGCCATAGTTGTAAACGGTCTTAAGACATCCCTTGATATGACAGGTCTTGAGAAGATGATGATAGGAGGCGTATCCTATGTCAACACTGCAGATTACAATCTCGATAATACCAGAGACGACATCATGATGGGTGAGTCCATCGTAATCAAGCCTAATCAAAGAGCTTATCTGGTACCCCCTGATATGATAGCTCCTGGCACCATAAACGGTGGTGTTAATCCTATGTTATCTACTCAGTATGTGAAGCTTGAGGACGAGCTTAAGCAAAAATATGGGGAAGATGACTATAAGAATCATCTGGTAGATTTTGCTACAGCAGATGCCACCATCTTTGAGGGAGTGACAGGCTATAAGACTGTCAGCTATCCAATAGTAAACAACAACAAGACCATCACCATGACATATTTTTTCATGGTTTTTGACAGTGCTGAAACTGCCAGCAAATATTATGACAGATACAGCTCAAGTGAGATAAACAAGCAGCGACTTACCAATAATATCAAGCTCTACAGCAAGACTGACAACAGCATCAGGCTTCCTGCGGATATAGAGACTGCTGATAACATGGACTTTTATTATAACGGAACCATCCTCAAGTCGGATGAGAGCAAGCTTTTGCTTCCAAGGCGGCCTCTTACTACAGAAGCTTTAGATACCATGGATAAGCTGCAGCAACAGCAAAAAGCCTTGAGCAAAAAGCTTATCAAGGATTATGCATCACTTAGCGAATTGGAGAGAAGCCAGGATGTATATGACAATCTGGTGAAGCCTATGAATACAGGCTTTACAGACAACAAATACGTGATTACAGAAGGTAACTACAAGCGGTTTATCTCTACATCAGGAGAGGGAGCTGCCATTGTGGTAAACGGTGGTGGCACCTTTGTCCTTAGTGATGAAAAAATAGCGAGCGCATCAGCATTTTTAGACAAGGACGGCAATGCTCATCCAGGGGCAAAGCTTAGTGTTGTTATAGCTGATACGGATGTTTTGGTTACAGCCACATCCTTTGAGGGAATGATTATAAGCTCAGGTAAGATTACCTTCCAAAACATCGGTACAAAGACTACCATAGAATCCAACCCTGCGTTGGTGTTAAAAGCATTATCTGCAGAGGATGCAGATGGTGTTATGGCAGTAGATTATCTTAGAAACAGTGAGAGCTATCTCTTGGGCGGAGTTGCATCTGACAAGGATACAGGAAGCAAGAGAGCTTTGAGCGTATCAGATCTTGTATATTATGCTAATTGGAGTAAACGATGAACGACAAAGGTTTTACGCTAATAGAATTAATATCGGTTATTGCCATAATGGTAGTGCTTATTGCCATCATAAGCCTAAGCTTTTCTTCAGTTGACAGTATGAGAGTGGACGAGGTGTCTGAGCAGTATCACACAGGCTTGGAGACTGCCCAGACTATTGTCATGGCAAGAAACGGCGGACATATTGTACTCTCTGATGATGGCAAATACTATCAGATGAACATCTATGATGCTGACGGAACAATAAGGGACAGCAAGCAGATAGGCTCAAGTGAGCATATTACAATCAAATATTATATCAAGGGTTCTGGTGGCGATATGACTGAAAAAAGCATATCAGATGAAGCTCTTGATATTACATACGACACAGTGTCGGGAGCATTTAAGTTTGCACCGGATAATACTGTGTCTTCAGTAGTTTTTTCAAATGGACGTAAGAGCAGAACCATAACGTTGTATGCTAATACAGGTAAGAATATATTAGAGTGATGAAGGATAAAAAGCAGGGAGTAAAACTGAATAACGGAGGATTTTCCCTGGTAGAGCTTGTGGTTGTTATGGCTCTGATTTGTATTATTGGCACGGCTATCTATGCTTTTCTTGGTGTGTCACTTAATACATACAGGAAGGATGCTGCCGATATCAACATCCAGACTCAGGCTCAGATGGCCTCCAGTCAGTTGGAGAACATGATTTTATCTGCTTCAAATGGAGTATGCTACAACCTGTCCACTGATCCGGATTCTGGTGTCAGTACAAGTATGCTTCAGCTTTTCAGCTTTGACTTCGATACCAAGACAAGGGTCAGAGAAAAGGTATACAAGAACCAGGAGGACTCTTTCTTATATTTTGTAAGAGAGGAAAACAAGGATGGAAGCTGGAATGTAGTAGATACCACTCAGCTTTTTGCTACATACATTAAGGATTTTGATGTAATCATCTACGATGATCTTGGAAAAGATATAACAGGCTCTACAGACTCTGAGGCAGCAAAGCAGGTGGAGGTAAGATTTTCCTACAGCCACGGTGGAAGAGAGTACCAGGAGACCAGACTTGTTACTCTTAGAAACAGGATAATTCTCAACTCTGACGAGGAGAAAATATTTGAGGATGTAAATATACTTACTACTCCTAGTGTCAGGCAGGTATTTATCAGCTTAAATCAGGATGGCAGACTCTGGGTAGACAGAGAATATACAGGACTTTTTAATGCAGATATGTTTGGTAAAAACATAGATGGACTTTCTACTGGCTTTGACTATGGCTTTGGCAATCCCCTTCCATCAGATGCAGGCACAACTATCACATCAGATGGTAACAGGCTAAATATTGCTCTTGGCGAGAGAAACAATTTTGAGGTTCTTGCTACCTCACAGGCCAGCACTTCACTTGGTGCGCCAAAGTCAGCAGGCCTCAAAATATATCCCAGGTATATAGAGGGGGCCAGCATTATAGGATTTGTACCAGATGTTGATGCCAAGGAAGCTAATTTCACTATCAACGTGGTAGTACATAACGGAACAGGGGACGAGGTAGAAAGAAACGAGATAATGAGTGTCTTTTCTCAAAGACTCATCAACAAAAAAAATGGAAATCTCACCGGAAAGCTTCATGAAATAACTTACAAAAGTGTCAGATTAACCAGAGATTCTGCCAGCTATGTATTTACTGTGGACGCCTCTGTTATTCCACCTAACAATGATGTTACATATTATTTTACGGTGGATGGCTTTGGCTACACTGGAACAGTAAGTACAACTTTTAAGATACGTGATATCAGCGAGTTAAGAGGTAACTTTGAGGTATATTCCAATGCCTTAGGTCCTGGTGGTGCCAGTGTGTATCCGGGACAAACCTTTGATATCTATGGAACCTTCAAGATAGAAGATGACGAGGCAGGTGTAGATTTAAATCCAATAAGACCTACAGAGTTTGTAAGCGTTACGGTAACAGAGGGTGCTAATCTTTTGGAGAGTACCGCTGTTAATGACGATGGAAGATTTTCCGTAAAAAAGATGAAGGACATTACCACATCTGACAGAACTATAAAGTTTAACTGTTCTTATAAATATGGCAAGTTTACATATAATTATGTCTATGCAATCAACCTGACACCAATAGAGGTAACAGTCAGACAGCCATACAAGGGCACAACCATTCCTCTTAATGTTGATGCAGGGGTACAGGGCAGAGAACTGCTGCCATATATGTGTACAGCCAAGTTTAACTATAGGATGCCTGATATTGCAGGAGCTACCTTTAAGATTCAGGTCAGCTGTCCTGATACGGAGCATATTACTATCAATGGAGATGGAGCAGGAACCTGGTCTTCCATATCTTTTGACAGATTGTCAGGTGATAACAATGATGTGGTATTCCAGAGTGATACAGAGGTTATATTTGATGCCATAATGAGTCTGATTCAGTATAACGGCACCAGAGTAGAGTTTGACACTGGCGCAGAATATGTCATGAAGCTTACCATAGGAAAACCAGATGTATTTGTATCCATGGTTGAATCGGATTGGAACAAGATAGGCTCTATCAACGTAGCTGTCTGGGCAGCTGGAACCAGCAGAAAGCCAGTATTTGGTCTCTTTGTTCCTACAGACCTGTATGGCGGAAGATATCTGCCAGAGGATAAGTTTGAAGAGGTAAACAGACTGTATCCTGCAACAGATATTAGCAAGTCCGCTGATAGAACTGCCTATATACAGAGGAACTCCAGATTCTACAATCTGTTAGTAGAGTATGAATTGCCTATGTATTGGGAAAATGGACATCAGTATTTTCCTCACTATACAGTAAGAACAGGAGGAGAGATTCCTGGCAATTACAGAAACTACAGCCATAACGTGGTAGCAGTATATGATTTTTATGATAACAACGACGGCACACCTCTGTTAGATGGTGGTGCGAATGCAAGAGCAGGTCTTGCAAACAGCAGTGATACTAATTATAACGTGAAGGTATGGTATGAGTCCCTTGGTAACTAAGAAAACTAAGAGAATATTGGCGGCAATGCTGGTGACAAGTGTAGTTGTTACCTCTTTTGCCATGCAAAACTATAGTGCTGCAGCACCAGAATACAGTAAGGTAGAGTCTAGCCACTATACCAGAAAGAATATCAATGAGCCTGTAGGAAGTCCTCTTAATCCATATACTATTCTTGAGATCGTACCAGATATTTCCATGGGTTGTTTTGGATATTTTATTCCGGGACAGGAGCCAGTGGATCTTAATGTGTGCAGTTATTCTGTTAATTTCAACGGACCGCTGTCTGCTTTTATCTCTCAGTATGTCAGTGGTGGAATCATGAGCTATAAGGATGGTGATTCTACCGTTCATAAATACATAGGATATCCCATGGAATCCATAGAGGACAGTCATGGTTATGCATATTCGTATGTTGGAATCAATACTGGCACCACCTCGGCAGTTAACGATACCTCCAAGGTGTATGTAAACAGCAGCTATACACCATCTACCTTTGCTTTGCCACGTCCTACGGCTACACCAAGCGTATCGCCAACGCCAAGTGTATCGCCAACGCCAAGTGTGTCGCCTACGCCAAGTGTGTCGCCAACGCCGAGCGTATCGCCAACACCAAGTGTGTCACCAACTCCAGAGGCATCACCAACACCAGAGATATCCCCTACGCCAACAGAAGAACCAGTTGAGGAAGAGACACCAACTGTTGAGCCAACACCAGAAGTTACACCTGAAGCGACATTAGAGCCGACAGAAGAACCTACTGCAGATCCAACACCTAATTCAGGTAATCCTTCAGATGAAGGTGCCATGGGTATTGCAAGACCTCGTACTATGACTATGGCTGTATCAACACTTTCAAGATCTGTTTCACTTGGAAACAGTGTTAATCTGCCTGATTATATGGAGGAAGGCTACTATGAAAAAGTAGAATCTGGAACTGGACATTACAGATGGGATACATCTTCACAAAGCTTTGAAAGAGTAGCAAACAGATTCAAATATACTACAACCATAGATAATGGACAGAATGCCAAGGCCAAGTATGTTGCCAATGGTTCCTATAGCGACACAGTGTCGGGGGCAGATTTTGACTGGGTACCACTTGGATACTATATGAGGGTACAGAAAAATCCTTATGAAGAGCAGGTTGAAGTAATCTCAGCAAGACACTATTTTACCTGTGAACACAGAGGCTACAAGATAGATTCAGGCTTAACAGTACAGCTTGATAATAACAATGAGCTTGTGGATGTGTTTCAGCCATTTATTGGCTACAATGGGGATGATTTTTATGCATACCAGGCCTTTTACAATTATTACAGTCTGATAGATGAATCTACAGGACCGATAATAGGCGGACAGATAAATGATGCTGATAGGTCAGTAATCGGTGAGGAAGAATATGTCCCATCAAATAGTACAGCTCCATTGAATGATGAAGTAGGAACTCTGTACTATACCAAGAGACTGGATCAGGATTATCTGGTCTATGAGTATGCTGAGTTTGTCAATGATGATATCCTAATAAAAAGATTATTCCCTGGCAGATGCACCAGAAATATAGATGAGATGACACCTGAGGAGTTGATATTGGCTGAGGCAGGTATGCTTGAGGGGGATTTCAGGTCGCAGGTTATAACTGTGTCCTCGCATGAACTTATTACCGCTGCAAATAACAATACCTTGCAGGAATATCTCGACCTTATAGACAGTGCAGACATGATTGTAATGGATGCATATGCCAAGTCCCAGGAATGCGTAGTTAATATGTGGGATGTGGCACATCCTGATTATGTGTCACCACTTAGTGATATAACTTTAAGGGAAGATTTTTCAAGCTCAGAGACAGATATACCTTGGGCTGTTGCACAGGAGATATTCTTAAGATATGCCAGTGAGGCAGAATATAACGGAAACAGAATGCCTAGATGTCCAGTTGTGTTGGAATATACTTCTGTATTAAATACGCCTGAGCCATTTACTCAAAACAGCAAAAAGCTATATATGATGCTTCTTATGCAGGAGCCAAAGATTACTTACAAGAACCTTTGGCTTACTGGTGATATCAATCATGACACGGGGGAGCTGTATGGAAAATCAGCATGGAGTCGTTGGAAATCTCTTCCAAACGATGCTGGAATAATACCTTACAATGATGATGTAAATGGTTTTATTTTTGCAGGCCAGCCTTTTGTATCAGGCCAGATTATGACCTTTGGAGCAGATAACTTTTTATCATCTGCCTTCAACAATGATTCAAAAATTCAAAACAGCAATCTGACAGATGAAGCCTTTGATTCGGGGGAGGTTGATCCAAATATTGTAAACGACAGTATGTCACCTCTTACCATGATTCAATATATCAACAAGGTTGCAGGGGATTATAAGACCAAGCTTAGTATTTTAGAGCTTCAGCCAGTGGCAGATGCCGATGTGGGAACTACAGCAGATGGCGGTGTTGCTCACTTTTTATCACAGCGCAGCGACTGGGAGAATTATATCGGAGGTCTCGTTCCATGGTTTGCTGGTGATTTGAAGGCTGATGTTACCATAGATGCTATGGCCTATTATGAGTTCATAAGCAAGATAGACGAGCTAGGCAGCAAGTACGACCTTGTTATTATTGGTGCTGCACAAAATGAGTATAACAACAGAGCTGGTCTTGCGGTATCTACTGTAGGTGATCTTGTAAACAATACAGCACCTTCTCTTTCAAGGGAAGGCTATATAGGTTCGAGATTTTCTCCAACTGATATTTCCAAGAAAAAATATGAGGAGCTGTTGGATTTTTCGAAAAACATGGGAGCTGTCATTATGGATGATGGCTATGAGAACTGTGGAGACAGCGTTTATACCGCCACTGGAAGTCATGTAGTTGACGCTGGCAGGATTGACAGTTCATCTTATATATACGCACTTGCCAGCAAGCCTTGCTATTATAGTGGGACAGAGCTTGTCAATGAAGATACGCACATATACTGTTATTCAGATGCCGTAAACGGCTCTCAGGCTAAGAAATCTTTGCGCAAGCAGATAGCCAAGGCCAAGGCTGACATCGCTTTCTACGAAAATGGAAGCCCTGTGGAGTATCAGTCTTCACTAGCTGGAAACGGAGTGTACAGTGGCGGCACAGGAAACAGTTCAGGCAGTGTATTAAACTATACATTTACAGTCAAAGGAACAGGCGATATATATGGAGTAAGACTGTTTTTGGATACTGATGGAGATAGTTATTTCAGCGATTGCAGGCAGGATATTAACGGCAAAAAAGCAGCTGGCTACAGCTATAGCGAACAGCTTGAGGACCATCCTGAGGAATACACAGGAAGACTTGCTATATATACTGCAGATGGGAGCAGTCTTCTGGCAAACGGAGGCACCAACGCCAATTTGCTTTCTGGAAGATCTTATAAGGTTTCCATGACTCTCGATGAGGAGATAACAGGTCTTCTTCCATGGAAGCTGGAATTATATGACAAAAGCAATCCAGATATCAGAGATACCAGTGTGGGCTACACCAGAATATCTGTCCCAGGCTCAGCCAACAAGCTTGTGAGAGTGCTTCAGGTGGGATGTACCATTGACATGGAAAACAACGAGACAGTTACCCTTGATTTATCCAAGAATGAAAGATTCAAGGAACTTACTTCACAGCTGCCTGACTATCAGCTTCATGTGGATTACATGGATGCTGCTACATGGCATGCAATGTTTGCAGAACAACCTGAGACCAAATGGATTAATTTCCTCCTTGGAACAGGCCAAAAGCACACTGATATAGGCCATAGTGAGGATGAGTACTGCGATACTGGCTATGATATGCTTATTCTTGGTTTCAAGGATGGTCAGACTTATACCAGAAATGCCAAATTTAACGCAGGATTTGAAAAGTTTGTGGAGGCTGGTCAGGGCGTTATTCTAACCCATGATTTGATTCGAGGCGGTGAATATAACAATATTGCGGAGTGGGAGAGCACGGAATATGATTCTTATCTCAGAACATTGTCTGGTCAGAGAGTGAGATATTACAGTATAAGTGGAGATTCATCAGTTATGAGCTATGGCAGTGCCTATTCCAAGGGACAGCTGATAGACATGATGCCACTATATAGCGCTGCAAACGGTGTTATTAATGAAGTGGACGGAGAATACAAATACTGGTTCTATCGTTCGAAAATAGGAGATACGGATGTTCCAGAAAACTTGGACAACAGTGTTGCTTTGGCAAGATTTTACGAAAGCTGGAATAAGGACAGGAACAACACCTACTGTACGTCTAACGATAAGACATTATGGACTACTAGTACTATAAAGATGGATAACAAAGGCCGCACAACCCAGTATCCATACACGCTGGGGGATACTCTTACTATAGCCACAACTCATATGCAAAACTATCGTCTTGATATGGAGGTCTATCCTGATGTAGATAATCAGGTATGGTACAGTCTTACTAATGCTGGACAGGGTAACAACGGATTATATTCATCAAGAGAAGGGGATGCCCAAAACCAGTATTACATATATAACAGAGGCAATATAACCTACACTGGAATGGGACACAGCAGCAATCCTACAGACGATGAGCTTAGACTGTTTATTAACACTATGGTTGCGTCATACAGACCAACTCCTGATCCGCCATTTTTAAAGGTTACAAAATTTGACGAGGAAAAGGTAGAGGTACAGCCAAACGGGGTATATATTCACTATGCACAGCTCAATGACAACTTCGGGGATGATGTAGTAGTATCTATGATGTTAGACAGTGACTCCATCACCACAAAATACAACCAGATGAGCTGTGAAGCCTGCTTCTGTAATGAAGACGGAGAAGAGACAGGTGCCTATTGGACTGTAGTGGAAAATGCTACATATACTTTTACGGCAAGCAAGTCTGACATATTAAGTGGTAATGCTACGTATTATGTCAAGCTCAAGACCACCTACACAGAGCGTGGTCAGCAAAAGGTAACCTACAGCATAATGACAGTACAGATTGTGCCGTTGCCATTATTTAACTTGAATTAGAGGTTTGATTTGCAAAAGATAACAGATTTTAATGACAGTGCATTAGATATTTATGCGCGCTATAACGAAGCACAGCTATTACATTATTATGAACCTAATGGGGGTCTCTTTATAGCAGAGACCCCTATGGTTATTGAGAGGGCTTTGGACAGAGGCTGTGAGCCTGTTTCTTTTTTAATTGAAGAAAAAGCTGTCGATACAAACGCAGCAGAACTTATAAAAAGATGTGGTGATATACCAGTATATACAGGAAGTCTTCAGGTTCTAAATCAGCTTACAGGCTTTAATCTTACTAGAGGTGTGCTGTGTGCCATGAGACGCCCAAAACCCATAGAGTTCAGGGACTTGCTTGAGTCTGGGATAAAAAGAATAGCAGTGCTTGAAGAGGTGATGAATCCTACCAATGTAGGGGCCATATTTCGGTCAGCAGCAGCTCTTGGCATGGAGGCCGTGGTACTGACCAGCGGAAGCTCTGATCCTTTTTACAGACGTGCCGCCAGAGTTTCCATGGGAACGGTATTTCAGATTCCATGGTGTATGGTTGATATGGAATTAGACTGGATGGGACAGTTAAAAAAATATGGTTTTACCACTGCAGCCATGGCGCTAAAGGATAATTGTGTTGATATAGATAATGCAGGAATAAAATCCAGTGAAAAGCTTGCAATAATCCTTGGAACCGAGGCAACAGGTCTTACAGACAGAACGATAGATGCCAGTGACTATGTGGTTAAAATCCCTATGTCAGCAGGTGTAGATTCTCTAAATGTAGCAGCTGCATCTGCGGTAGCTTTTTGGGCGATAAATCATTGACAAATACTAGTGTTCAAGTATAATTGGATTTATGTATATATGTATACATGAATCCAATTATTTTTTGAGGTAGAATAAATGCTTGAACTATCACCAAAATCCAACCTTTTAGAAGAAGATAACTATCGCTATCAGCTGCAGGACGTGGCTACTCCCAATCTTCAAAGAGAGCTATTTAGCTATGAGGAGGTACCCAAGGTAGCATTTAACCACAGACGTGTGCCTATTGATATGCCAGAGGAGATATGGATTACAGACACCACCTTCAGAGATGGTCAGCAGTCTATCAATCCTTATACCGTAGAGCAGATAGTAGATATATTTAAGCTTATGTCCAAGCTTGGTGGTCCTTACGGTATCATCAGACAGACAGAGTTTTTTGTTTACAGCCAGCGTGATCGTGAGGCCATCAGACGATGTCAGGAGCTTGGTCTCAGATTCCCTGAGATTACCACATGGATCAGAGCCAGCCGTGAGGATTTTAAGCTGGTTAAGGATCTTGGAATCAGAGAGACTGGCGTATTAGTTTCATGCAGTGATTATCATATTTTCAACAAGCTTAAGATGACACGTGCACAGGCCATGGACATGTATCTTGCTACAGTCAAAGATGCCTTTGATGCAGGTGTTATGCCTAGATGTCACTTGGAGGATATTACAAGAGCTGATTTCTATGGCTTTGTAGTTCCTTTTGTAAACGAGCTTATGAAGCTTTCCAAGGAAGCAGGAATACCTGTCAGAATCAGAGCCTGCGATACCATGGGATACGGAGTTCCATACACAGAGGCGTCACTTCCAAGGTCTGTTGCAGGTATAATCTACGGCTTGAAAAAATATTCAGATGTACCAAGTGAGCTTTTGGAGTGGCATGGACACAATGACTTTTACAAGGCTGTTGCAAATGCCTCTACTGCATGGTTATATGGTGCTTCAGCTGTCAACTGCTCACTGCTTGGTATCGGCGAGCGTACAGGCAACGTACCACTTGAAGCCATGGTATTTGAGTATGCATCTTTGCGTGGTTCCATGGATGGTATGGATCCAAGAGTTATCACTGAGATTGCAGAATATTATGAGAGAGAGATTGGCATCAAGATTCCACCTATGACACCTTTTGTGGGTCGTAACTTCAATGTAACAAGAGCAGGTATCCATGCTGACGGCCTTCTCAAGGACCAGGAGATTTACAATATTTTTGATACAGACAAGCTTCTTAACAGACCTGCCATGGTTATGATTAACAAGAACTCAGGATTATCTGGTATTGCGTATTGGATTAACCAGAACTACAGATTAAAGGGTGATGCAGAGCTTGATAAAAAGGATCCTCTTGTAATTAAGCTTAAGGAATGGGTAGACAAGGAGTATGAGGGAGGTCGTACATCTACACTTTCTACAGAGGAATTAGAGGGCAAGATTTTAGAGTATTCTAACGGTGAGTTAAGGAGATAGGTAATATAATGAGAGACCATAGAACAATATCTATAGCAGATCAGATATTTGAGCAGTTGGAGAAGGAGATTCTCTCTGGAAAGTATCACAGAGGCGATGTACTTAGTGAACTTAAGCTTGCGGAGGAACTCAGAGTCAGTCGTACTCCAATTAGAGAGGCTCTTAAGAGATTGGAGCAGGAACATATCATTGAAGAAGGCGAAAAAGGTATGCATGTAGTAGGTATCAGCAGAGAAGAGATGCTTGACATGTATGACATCAGAATCGCCTTAGAGGGTATAGCTGCCCGTGGTGCTGCAAAGCATGCCACAGAAGAACAGCTCAAGGAGATGAAGGATACCCTAGACTTACAGAAGTTTTATATCGACAAGGACGGCGATCCAACTCTTAAGGCAGATGATATCAAAGAGATGGATTCCAAGTTTCATCGTCTTATATATATGAGCTGTGGCAGCAGAGTATATTCTGATACACTGCTTCCTCTTCATATGAAGATGTTAAAATCAAGAAAAGCATCTGTATCCAAGCGCTCAAGAGCTCAGGAGTCTTACGAGGAGCATCTTGCAATCTATGCTGCAATCAAAGAGCGTAATGAGATGTTAGCAGAGGAGCGAATGCTTCATCACATCGCTAAGGCTAAAGATTCGGTGTATACTATGCCAGACAGCATATTTAATTAGAAATTAAAAATGAAAAAAATACTGTAAGCACTTTACATAAAAACGTCATTTTTCGCCAAAATGGCGTTTTTATTTTTTCGGTACAGATAAAATCGTGGATTTCGGCTATTTATCATAAATTTTATATGTTTTTTTGGACACTCTTTTTACACAAATCAGTTGTAATCCGCAATTCCTATGTTTATAATGATTGTAACCACTTACAATTAGAAAGAGTATGTACAAATGGCACTAACAATTTATGATATTTCACAAAAAGCGGGAGTTAGTATTGCTACAGTTTCCAGAGTATTAAATGGAAATGATAATGTAAAGGCTTCCACTAGAGAGAAGGTTCTTCGTATTATTGAGGAGAATGATTACACACCTAACGCATTCGCCAGGGGTATGGGACTTGGCTCTATGCGAACAGTGGGTATACTTTGTGCAGATTCATCAGATATGTTTTTGGCCAAGGCTGTATATTATCTTCAGCAGGAGCTTCAGGCTAATGGATATGAGTCACTATTGTGCTGTACAGGATACAATCAGGATGCAAAGAAGAACTATCTTGAGCTGTTATTATCTAAAAAGGTAGACAGTATCATTCTGGTAGGTTCTAACTTTATCGCAGAAGCAGATGCAGAGAACCAGCATATTATGGATGCTTCAAAGCAGGTTCCTATTATGCTTCTTAACGCAGCATTCGACTATCCTAATGTATACAGTACATTGTGTGATGATCAGGCTGCAGTAAATGAAGCTGCTACATCGCTAATGGATTCAGGTGTAAAGGAACTGGTATATTTGTTTGACTCATATTCATATAGTGGAAACAAAAAGCTCAAGGGATTCAAGAATGCCCTCAAGGACAGGAATGTATCAGACGTAGAATCCAGAGTATTCTATTATAATGGCAAGCTGGATGATTTTGTTGCCATTACTGATTTTGTAGAGAACATAGCCAAGAAAACTAAGTTTTCTGGTGTTGTTGCTTCTTGTGATGCTCTTGCAATAGGCGCAGTTAAATATGCTCAAAAGCATGGACTTAGCATACCTGAAGACCTGTCAATCATTGGATACAACGATTCGATTATGACAGCCTGCTGTACTCCAGAGCTTACATCAATAGATAATAAGCTTGAGACACAGACTCATCAGCTTATACAGACTCTGCTTGGAGTATTGGATAAAAAGGAGATGCCTACACGTGCGGTATTCTCAGGCAATATTGTCAAGCGTGGTACTACAAGGTTTTAGTATATTTCCCGTATACATGACCATTGTATTCGTTAAATAGGCTTTCTTCATTTTTTTTCATAAATACAGCTACGCTGTCATTATCAAATGACAGCTGTATGTGAACAGAGCCTATATATTCATCTATTATATGAAGTCTGATATACAGAGTATCCTCTGTAACCCAGATTCCACTGGCTGCGTAGTGCATGTCATATAAAGGAAACTGGCCTTCTATGAGTCTTCCAAACCCAAAATCAAGCTGGCAGGGACTTCCATTTAGAGTGTAGGTCAGTCTGCCTACATCATCATTAATACTAAGCATAATATTATCAAAGGCATGACCTGACGTATGATAGGTGTGTCCTTTGATATTTTTTTTATATACAGGTGATATTTGTTCAGCGCTCTTTGTTCCTGGAGTGTTAGGTATAGGAATCTGAGAATGCATGGAAAGCTCAGGTAGTATTTTAGACAGACTCTTGGCAGAATGAGATATTTCTCCATCACAAAGTGAAGAGTAGATGGTCTCATAGATTATCTGATTGGCGCCTGCTCGGCCTATGGTATCTGCTGTTGTAACAATTAACATATCCTGTTTTGGAAGCTCTATAATAAACTGTCCTCCCATTCCGTAGCACACGAAGCCCTGGCGTTCATTTTGCCATATCATCATGCCATAGCCTACAGCCTCAGATGAAACAGGAGCAGTCATTCTTGTGTCAGATAAAAATGAGGTGCATTCTCTTATGTAGGAAGAATCTATTAGCTGCTGACCTCCTATATTACCCTGTTGTTTTAGAAAATATCCAAACTTTAGCATATCAAGGGAAGTGGCAACAAGACCGGAGCCTCCCATGGATACACCAAAAGGGTCAGATAACATATATGATTCTTCTGATAAGCCAAGAAGTGACAGCTTTTGTTTTATATAATCCAGCATCTTCATATTGGTAAGCTTTTCTACTAAGGCACACAGAGTATGAGCACTGCTGGTATCATAGCAAAAATATCTGCCTGAAGGATGAGTAGGAGGCGTAGTAAAAAAGCTTTCTACCCAGTTGGAGTGCATATTATTCTTGTAGGTAGTAGATGCATGACAGGTTCTCATCATAAGGCAGTCTCTTATTGTCATGGATTTAATCCATGGATGAACATCATTTGGGATATATTCAGGGAAGTAATCGCAGATTGCATCATCAAGATCAAACTTTCCTTCTTCTAAGAGGAACCCTATGGCGATAGCTGTAAAGCTTTTGCTGATACTGAACATGCGATGCAACATATTGTTGTTATAAGGCTTCCAATAAGCTTCACAGATGAGATTATTTCCTTTTAAAATAAGCAGAGAATGCATATTGATTCTCTGCTTGTCAAGTCTTTCTATTATGTTGATTATCTGTCTTTCATCAATGCCAACATCCTCTGGCTTTGAGATATTAAATTTAAGCATCAGCTTCCCCCTAAACCAACATATTCTATACCAGTGAACCTGGTGTAACTCCGTATTTTTTCTTGAAAGCACGTCTAAAGCTTGCAATACTGTTATATCCCACTGCTTCGGCAATATCTGACAGGCTGCCCTCCTTGGCTTCAATCATACGAGAGGCCTCAGTTAGTCGCATATCCTCCAGATACACTGAAAAATTAACTCCCATGGCTTCCTTGAACATATGTGAAAAGTAGCTCTCAGAGATATTAAACTTATCTGATATCAGATTAAGACCCATTGATGGATCCTTATAATTGCATGAGATGTATTCAACAATGGATTCCATGGAAGAGGTCTCAGTTTTCTTAGGCGTGAAGTAGTTACAAAGCTTAAGAGCTGAATCCTCCAAGAGTGCAAAGGTAAGTCTCTCACTGGCCAAGACATGATCGATTTCATTAAGTGCCAGCGCGTCATCTACATTTTCGGAAGGCACGGCAAATCTTGCCTTGAGGATGCTATTTCTGACATCTGATATAAGATATCTTGTCAGCTGTACTGAAAGAGAGCGCTCCTGCATGTTTTCCTTTTGAATGAGGTTGAAAATATTCCTTACCTGATCTTGCTTACCTATGGTAATAAAATGAGTCATCTGTGTTGAAAACTCAGTAGGGTAGAAATATGATCTGCTGTCTTTTTCTGCCACCTCATAAGGACTGAAAATATAATCCCGACCAGCTTTGCCAGCCATCTGACGGGCTTGCTCAAAGGATTCCCATAGTCTGTCGTACTTACATGGAGTGCCAAGACCAGCAAAAAACCACAGTCCATACTTGTCCAACACTTGTCTGTGAATATTAAGAATCTTTTCCTGAATCTTAATAACCATCTCACTGCTGTTACCAGTAAAAGGAACCATTACCGAATAGGTACGGCTGGTAGGAGCGTAATAATAATACAGATCCCCATTGTATGCAAAGGATTCCTTTAACATATTGTACAGGTAGTTGTTGAAAGCAGCCCTGTCGTTATCGTCATATACAATGTTTTCTGTTGGGTTGCCAATGAAATCGTTTCCATAAGTAACGCAGTACAAAACATAATATGACAGATTATCGTCTGTAAGTCCTAAGTATTCTCTGGTATATGCAGCCTCATCAGCTGAAATAATGCTACTGCCAAGGATTTTGTTAATTCTGGATTGAAATAATGCAGGTCCTGCAGCTTCTACAGTGACGGTTAACATGTTGTTATCTACCATGGCTTTGTCTAACCGCTCGTTAAGATGGGCCATTTGTTCTTTGTTTCTTATTATAAAGAAAGTCAAAAAGCCGCCTAAGGCAACGGAGGCACTAAGATAGAAGACAGTAAGAAATCTGACACCTAATGCATCATTGAACAGTAAATGATAGCAGATATATCCTATTACAAAAACAACAATTAAAAACACTATGTAAGAAAAAATAAAAGCTTTTACAATGCTGTTTGAATGGCTGTTCTGATTCGTGTTTTCACATTTTGTAAACATTTTCATATATTAGTGGTTGAAATCCTATAGTACAATTTTTGCTTTTGACTTATTTTACCACAAAATTTGTAAGTTACAATCCTTGAAAGGGCTTTCAATCCCCTGATTTTGCGCCAAGGTACAAATTTTGTATTCAAAAATTGTACCTCAGTCAAATATTGTTCCTTGTCAAAGGATGGCGTTGATGGTAGATTGAAATCACAAATGAAAGCGCTTACGGGGGTTTTCAAATAATTAATTTGCTTAATGCAAACAGGAGGTTATTTTTATGAAAAAGAGACTTATGTCCTTGCTCATGGTAGCTGCTATGACGTCTACTATGTTCGTTGGATGTGGCTCAGATGCTTCTAAGGAAACATCTGCAACAGACGCAGCTTCTTCAGATGCTGCAACTGAGGCAGCTGCTGATGAGGTAGTTTGTCCAGATGAAATCACTATTATGGTTGACGCTACTGTATTTACAGAGCCAAATGGTCGTGATCAGTTCATTGCTAAGCTTGAGGAACTTACAGGAATTGCCAAGATCAATGTAGTTCAGCCAGATCATGATGCTTACTATGATGTAGTAGGTCAGACAATTGCTTCTGGTGATTGGCCAGATGTTATGATTCTTGGTCCTACATATCTTTCCGGATATGCTTCACAGGGTGTTCTCTGGGATATGACAGATGCCTGGAACAACTCAGAGCTTAAGGTACGTCAGACAGCATTCGGTGGCAATGTTGACGTTGAAGGTCTTATGATCAACGGACAGTTATATGGTATGCCTGCTACACGTGGTAATGGTTGTGTAACTTACCTTCGTCAGTCATGGTTAGATGCAGTTGGAATGGATGTTCCTACTACATATGATGAGTACATCGAAGTTCTTCGTGCATTTAAGAACAACGATCCAGATGGTGACGGACAGAACAATACATATGGTGCATCAGCTGCTGGTTTCATCGGTGGTGAGGCTCCATACATTAACTACTGGCCAGAGTTCTACCAGGATGCTTTCCCTTCATTTATGACAGAAAACGGTGCATGGGTAGATGGGTTTAACTCAGATGCAATGAAGGCAGCACTTCAGAGAATGGCTGATGCATACGCAGAAGGTCTTATCGATCCAGCTTCTCTTGATCAGGGTACAAAGGATGCTCGTACAAAATACTTCGCAGGTGAGTTCGGTGCATTTACATACTGGGCAGGTAACTGGGCAGAGAATATTTACCAGAATCTTTCACAGAACGATCAGGACCCAGAAATCGCTACAATGGCTCCTATCGCAGAAGTAGGTACATACATCAACAGACTTTCACCAGCATGGTGCATCACATCTACATGTGAGAACCCAGAAGGAGTATTCAAGTACTTCATCGAGACAATGCAGGATGGCGCTGATACACAGTTCTTATGGACATACGGTGTAGAGGGTGTTCACTGGTCAACAGCTGCTGAGACACTTTATGCTGATACAGATTCTCCAAAGGAATATGCTCAGGGTGAGTTCCACGGCTGCGACAACCTTGAGAATCCTGGCACACAGTACACAAAGGCTCACATTGATCCAAAGCTTGCACTTGTAGAGCTTGCTAACGATCCTGGTGCACTTTCAGAGACAGCCAAGGCTTCTGCTGACTTATTTACAGCAAACTGTCGTAACGCTGAGATGGTTCCTTCAACACAGGAAATGACAGATTACAATGGTGCTCTTACAACACTTAAGAACACACTTATTGCCAAGGTTGTTATGGGCGAAATGACAGTAGACGAGGCTTATGCTGAGTATGAGTCAAATCCAGAAGGACTTGCTTATTCACAGGCTATCGTTGATTCTCTCAACAAGTAATTGTGTTAAGATAATTTAATATGATTTTTTACGGGACCTATGGAGGCAGGTTTTCCTGGGTCTCGTATTTTATTTATTAAACCATGCTCTGAATGTGACATGGAATGATCCTAAAAAGACTACATGAGTTACCTGTTATGAAAATATTATTTAGTAAAGGGATACAGGATGAAGAATAAAAAGCTATTTTTAAAGATGTACAAATACAAAGGGTTCTATCTCATGTTCCTTCCTGTATTAGTATTTGCAATTATCTTTTTCTATGCTCCAATGTTTGGTATCAGATTTGCTTTTACCAATTACAACGGAATCAAGACACCGGATTTTGTAGGCCTTGATAATTTTGTAAGAATGTTTGGGGTACCTTCCTTCTGGAAGGCATTTTTTAATACTATACAAATTTCAGTAATCAAGCTGGTGCTTACAACAACAATAGCAGTTGTTGTATCCATCCTTTTAAATGAAATCATTAATATCCATTTCAAGAAGGCGGTTCAGACTATTATTTATCTGCCACACTTCATGTCATGGGTAGTTACAGCATCACTTTTTACATTAATACTTGCGCCAACATCGCACGGACTTGTTAACACAATGCTTATTAACATGGGATTTATTAATGAAAACGAGATGATTTACTTTTTAGGTAAGGAATCAACCTGGAGACCTGTTTACTATCTTATCAATATATGGAAAGAGACAGGATGGCAGACAGTAATCTTTATGGCTACCCTTGCTGGTATTAACACAGAACTTTACGAAGCAGCTTCAATCGATGGTGCTGGTCGTTGGCAGAAGATGAGATATATTACTTTTCCTGCACTTGCCAACACTATTCTTACAGTGTTTATTCTCAACCTTGCAAAGGTTATGAATCTGTTTGAATCTGCTTTCGTTTTACAGAATGATGCAGTGCTTAACACAGCAAACGTTCTGGAGACATATATTTATTATCAGACATTCAACTCTGGTTCCATACCTAACTATGGTTACACTACAGCAGTAGGTCTGTTTAAGTCTCTTGTAGGCTGCGTACTTGTGCTTGTCTGCAATCAGTGGTCAAAGAAGGTCCGCGACGGCCGAGGAATAGTATAAGGAGGGCCGTATAAATGAGAGAGAAGAAAACATTATTTAATTACATAAATGCATTTATTTTTATAATTTTTGCATTCCTTATCTTTGTACCTCTTTGGAAGGTGCTGGTTGACTCAGTTGACTTAAAGACTGCTTATGGTATGAGATTATGGCCAGCTGAGTTTGGCTGGGATGGATACGCATCTGTATTTAGAAACCCAACATTGTCAAGACCACTTCTTGTATCAGTTTTTACAACTATAGTTGGTACAGCAGTAGCCCTTACACTTTGTACCATGGGTGCTTACGTCTTAATACAATGGAATATGCCAGGACGTACATTTTTTGCCAACATGCTGTTGTTTACAATGATATTTAACGGCGGTATGATACCTACCTTTCTTGTACTAAAGAGCCTGCATTTGACAAATACTCTTTGGGTAGTTATTTTATTTCCAGCGCTAAACGTGTATAATCTTGTATTGATGAGGAACTTTTTCGAGGGTATACCTGCTTCACTCTTTGAGTCAGCTGAACTTGATGGCTGTTCTCCAATGCAGACATTCCTTCGTATTGTTCTTCCAATGTCAAAGGCAGCTTTGGCCTCAATCGGTCTTATGTTTGCTGTTACCTATTGGAACGACTATACACATTACAAGCTATACATCACAGATTCAAAGCTTTACAATTTCCAGATGAAGCTAAGATCCATAGTTATGGGTTCTGACCTTCCATCTGCTCAGGGTAATGCTAATGAAAATACTGTTTCAAACGCAGCGATTATCGTTATTATCATTCCTTTCATGATACTGTATCCTTTCTTACAGAAATATTTTGTTAAGGGTGTAAATATCGGTGCGGTAAAGGAGTAAAACATGCCTACAATATACTGGGCTGGGGATTCTACAGTACAATTTAATGACGAGACGACTTTTCCTCAGACTGGAATAGGGCAGGTGTTTAATCTTTATGTAAAGCCAGGCGTTAATATATCCAACCACGCTAAAAACGGCAGAAGCACAAAGAGCTTTATAGATGAATCCAGATTAGTTCCTATCTACGATAAGATTACGGAAGGCGATTTTCTTTTTATACAGTTTGGTCATAATGATGAAAAAATAAATGATCCAAACAGGTATACAGAGGCTAGTTCAGAGTATAAAATAAATCTATGCAAATTTATCACTGTTGCTAAGAATAAAAAGGCTATACCTGTTCTCATTACACCGCTTATGAGACGTCAGTTTAATCCTGATGGAAGCGTAACAGATGGTGGACATGGGGAGTATGTTAAAGCTATGAGACAGGTGGCTGATAAGCAGCAGGTTGCACTCGTTGATTTGTGGTCAAGAAGTCGTGATGCGCTACTTGAGGCAGGACCTGAAACGACCAAAAAGTGGTATGTTCACGTACCAGCAGGTGTCTATCCTAATTTTATGGAGGGTAAGGCTGATGACACACATCTCCAAAAAGAAGGTGCAGTTATCTTTGCCGGTTTAATTGCAGATGGACTCAGAGAACTAGGTGGTATTTATAAAGATTTATTAAAGGCTTAGGAGTTTACTCCCAAGCCTTTTTATTAAAGAGGTAGAAAGACATGTTATATACAGCAGATCAATGCAATGGAAGATTTCAAAATCCAATTCTTTTTGCGGATTATTCTGATCCTGATGTTATACGCGTTGACGAGACCTACTATATGACAGCATCAAGCTTTAATTACACACCAGGACTCCCAATTCTTACATCTCATGATTTGGTTAATTGGGAGTTAAAAAACTATGCATTAAACAATATTCAATACGACGATTATAAGATTCCTCAGCATTCTAAGGGAGTATGGGCTCCTTCTATCAGATATCATGAGGGATGTTTTTATATATTTTATGGAATGCCTGACGAAGGCATATTTATGGTTAAATCCACAGATCCTCTTGGGAAGTGGAACGATCCAGTACAGGTATTATCGGGCAAAGGACTTATAGATCCTTGTCCATTATGGGATGATGATGGCAAGGCTTATATTGTTCATGCTTATGCAAAAAGCAGGATAGGCTTCAAGTCTCATCTTGGAATTTTTGAGATAAATAAAGAGGGAACAAAAGCAGTATCAGAGGACCATATTCTCTACAATGGTCTTAACACTCAGCCAACTATTGAAGGACCAAAGGTATATAAGAGAGAGGGATACTACTATATTATGGCGCCAGCTGGTGGTGTCAAAACCGGATGGCAGACTGTACTTAGAAGCAAGAATATACATGGTCCATTTGAAGAGAAGATTGTTCTCAGACAAAAAGATACAGATGTAAACGGACCTCATCAGGGAGGCTGGGTAGATACTGTTCATGGAGAGGACTGGTTTATTCATTTTCAGGATAAGGGGCTCTATGGTCGAATCTGCCATTTGCAGCCTGTTAACTGGGTTGACGGATGGCCTGCAATGGGAGTTGATGCAGATGATGATTACTGCGGCAAGCCAATGTTATATGGAAACAAGCCTATGACTGCCATCATAGACAAGCCTTGTTATCTGGAGGCTTCGGATCAGTTTTCAAAGGAAACTCTTAATCTTCAATGGCAGTGGATGGGTAACCACTACAACAGATTTTACTCGCTTACAGCCAATCCAAGAGCAATCAGATTGTATAGTCTTAACCCTTCCAACAAAGAAAAGCCTGTTTTGTGGGAGCAGGCAAATGTATTGACTCAAAAGCTGGTTTGTCCTCATTTTGAGTGTATTACCAGCGTAAACTTTGCAGGATTGCAGGAGAATGAGCAGGCAGGACTTGTAATGATGGGTGGCAAATATGCATATCTTGCAGTCAGAATGGTTAATGGAAAAAAGAAACTCATTTTGGCTGAGGCTTATGAGGATGTAGATGGTATCCGGGAGAGATTCACTGAAGTTATTGATATCGAGGATGATATCAACAGTCTCAAGCTTGGATTGTGTCTGGCAGAAGACAAAGGATTATTAACCTTTGATTTCTACTACTATGATATGGAGGATAGAAAATATAAGGTTGATACTGACTTTTTCCCTTCAGACCATACCTGGGTTGGAGCTAAAATCGGTTTATTTGCTCATGCACTTGATAATAGAGAACATGCAGGCTATGCTGATTTTGGATATATTAGAGTAATGGCATATGATTAGAAAATTATAGGAACATTTAATTATGACACAACAGGAATATGATAATATCCTTAAAGCAATTGAATACGCGAGAAATACTGACAGGACAGGCTTTTCGGCAGCTGATTACAGGGTGTTTTTAGATAATATATTAAACAGTATTACTGCCACAGATCCTCAAATATACGAAAAATACAGAATTCTTGTGGACGCTTTTAGAGAAGTGGCATTAGAGGCCATTGAGACAACATATGAAGGCTATGAGGCTGATTATGAACTTATGCTTCAGGTTATACTAAGAGCTGGCAAGCTGGGCGTTATATCACCAGAGTCTTATGAAAAAAGAATAAGTCAGATAATGGATGCAAAGAATCTGGCAGTATATGAGGAAAACACAAGAAAAGCCAGGCAGAATCTGAATAATAATATTCTTAGGATGCTATATGTTTCGGGCAGATCTGTTACTTTTGAGATCTGTGATGGTGGAATATATAACAGTGTTAATTCATACGTATTGTATGTTAACGGCAGAGCTATAAAAACAACAGACAAGGTTGTAAACTCTGTATTTTCCCTTGCACCTCAGGAGAACTATGTACTTCACATCTGTAAAGAAGGCAGCGAGGAAATAACAGATGCCATAGAATTTAGAACCACAGCTGAGACTGTGACATTAGATGTAAGAGATTTTGGAGCCATGGGCGATGGCAGACATAACGATACTGTCATGATTCAGGCAGCCATTATGTCGTGCCCAAAGGGAGGTCGTGTCTTTGTTCCTGAGGGAAAATATCGCATCACTAATCTTTTCTTAAAGAGCGATTTAATTTTGGAATTAGATGATAATGCAGAGCTTATTTCCATACCAGACAAAGATATATTTCCTAGATTTCCATCAGTGGTTTCTACTACAGACCAAAAGGGAGAATATCATCTGGGAAGCTGGGAGGGCAACCCACTTCCTATGTTCTGCGGTATTATTTCAGGTGTAAATGTTGAGAATGTTCTAATCTGCGGAAGAGGCACAATCAATGGCAATGCTTCCAAGGAGACCTGGTGGAAGGATCCTAAGATTATGAATGTTGCCTTCAGACCAAGACTTTTGTTTTTAAACAACTGTAAAAATATCACCCTTCAGGGAATTACAGTTACAAACAGTCCATCGTGGACCTTACATCCATTTTTCAGTGAACATCTCAGATTCTATAATCTGACAATACAAAACCCTCCGGACAGTCCAAATACAGATGGGTTTGATCCGGAGAGCTGTAAGGATATAGTTATAGCTGGTGTAAAGTTCTCATTGGGAGACGACTGCATTGCTGTTAAATCAGGCAAAATATATATGGGAAGTACCTACAAGACTCCTTCGGAGGATATTACTATAAGACAGTGCCTCATGGAAAATGGACATGGTGCTGTAACCCTTGGCTCTGAGATGGCAGGTGGTGTCAAGAATCTTACCGTTAGAGACTGCATTTTCAGAAACACAGACAGAGGTCTTAGAATCAAAACCAGGCGTGGCCGAGGTAAGGATGCTGTCATAGATGGTATAACATTTGAGAATATCCGAATGGATAACGTTATGACTCCTTTTGTCATCAACTGTTTTTATTTTTGTGATCCGGATGGCAAGACCAATTATGTGCAAAGCAGAGATTTTTATCCTGTAGATGAGGGTACACCATCCATCAAAAAGCTTGTTTTTAAGAATATCGAAAGCTATAATTGTCACGTTGCTGCCAGCTTCTTTGAAGGGCTTCCTGAACAAAAGATTGAGAGCGTTGTTATGGAAAATGTTACAATAGATTTTTCTAACAATCCAAAATGTGATGTTCCGGCAATGTCAAATGGAGTTGAGGTTTGCTCAAAAAAAGGTATTTTTGCAAGAAATATCAGTGAGCTTGTCTTAAAAAATGTCTCTGTTAAGGGACAGGAGGGTCAAGCATTTATTATTGAAGATGTTGACAGATTTATTAATTAATAAAAAGAGGAGATAATTTACGCAGTAAATTATAGACGAAACTTCGGCGAAGCCGCTTGTCAAAAAAGAGGAGATAATTTACGCAGTAAATTATAGACGAAACTTCGGCGAAGCCGCT
>JABUSV010000148.1 GCA_021442555.1 Pseudobutyrivibrio sp.
CGCTGCTGCATGAGAGCCTCACCGCTTACTACAATAAAAAGCTCCCACTTGCTGTGGTGCCAGTGTTGTCCCTTGGTGATGCCTGGTTTGCTGACGTTTACAGAAAACTGGCCGCCTGAGACGGTGTGTATAAGCTCTGTAAAGCTTCCTCTTGCATCTACATTGGTCTTGAATTCATAGCTTATCTTATCCTCTGGAAGGTAAGACAGATATGTGCTGTATAGTTTTTTTGCAAAGCTGCCTGCAGGAATACATGGCATGTCATGGGTAGACTCTTGTGCTACAAATTCATCCAACAGGTCTACTATCTCACCTAATGTCACATTGTCTGTAACAGGCACATGGCAGTATCTTCCGTTTACATCAGGTACTGCTCCGTTACCATCGAATTCACAGCGACTAGGAGTGTCATTTAGTGCTCTAAACATCTCATCTATGAGATCGTCTATGTATACCAGTTCAAGCTCTGTGCTTCTGTCATTTACTGTTATTGGAAGGCCACAGGCCTTGTTATTGCAAAATGTAGCTACTGCCGAATTATAGTTAGGTCTGCACCACTTACCATAGAGGTTTTGGAATCTGTAAACATATACCTTGGCATCAGTAGCCTTACCATATTCTTCAAACAGCTCCTCACCAGCCAACTTGCTCTTTCCATAGTCACTATCAGCATATCTGCCAAGCAGTGATGCCTGTATAGAGCTTGAGAGCATGACAGGGCATGTGTTGTTATACTTTTTAAGAGTATCAAGAAGTTTTGTGGCAAATCCAAAGTTGCCCTTCATAAATTCTTCTGGATTCTTAGGTCTGTTTACACCAGCCAGATTGTATACAAAATCTGCCTGCTGACAATATTGTTCCAACTCCTCTTCTGTGGAGTCGATATCATATTCAAAAATCTCTAGGTCAGATGGATTGGATAGTCCTGCAATCTTGTGATTCGAATCCTTGCCATCTCGCACTGCCTCAAGGGTTGTTACCAGATTCCTGCCCACAAATCCCTTGGCACCAGTGATTAATATTTTCATTATTTTGCACCGCCTGTTAATACAATATTTGCGCCTGACATGGAATCTGTGGCATCTGACAACAGATACTCAATAGTTGGCACCACGTCCTCTACAGTCAGATTGCGGCCCAACGCACTTCCCAAAGCTCCCTGTTCAACAATCTGAGTCGGTAATTCTGACAAGAATCTCGTCTCTATCATATCTGGAGACAATCCATTAACCGTGACTCCCTTGTCTGCATATTCCACTGCAAGAGACTTCATTAACCCTAAAAGCGCATATTTGTTTGTGGTATATGCTGATTGAAATTTGGCTGGATTTCCAACCACATTGGCTGTCAGCATAAAAACAACCTTGCCATATTTTTGTTTGGCCATATTGGGCATAAAAGCCTTTAATATCTGCACAATAGAAAGAACGGAGGTCTGATAATCAGATTCAAATGACTCCACCGATTCCTTTCTAAACTGCAAGACCTGCATCTTTCGAGCAGACAAATGAAGAATATGATCTGGCAACAAATCTCTGGAAGTAATATCCTCTATCATAGCCGCTATACTGTCGGTACTGGAAAAATCAGCCTGAACCGGTATGACTTTTTCTCCTAATTCTTCTGCCAACTGATCAACAACTATCCTTGAGGAATTGTAATGAGCAAGAATGTGTGTATAATTACATGCTATTTTTCTAATAAGCGCACTTCCTACATCTGAGGATGCACCAGTTATCAAAATTATCTTGTTATCTTTCATGCAAAAAGCCTATATTCATGGTACCTTTAAGCACCTTCTTTTGGTTTTGATTAGTGATAGTAACATCTATCTCCATGGTCTCAACTGACTCGTGAAGTTCTTTAACTTTACCTGTGATAGTAAGTTCATCTCCAATATATACTGGATTCTTTAGCTTTGTCTCAACAGAATGAATGAGACTATATCTGCCTGGCAGATATACTCCGGCAAGTGTAGACAAAAATGCTGATGTAAGCATGCCATACACAACCCTGCCTGGATGTCCCACTTCATGCGCAAAATCCTCATCCATGTGAAGTGGATTGTTGTCCCCTGTGATTGCATAGAATTGACTTAGCATTTCCTCTTTTACAACTACTGTAAAGGACTCCGTTAAACCAACTTTTATATCCTGAAAACTATAAGTGTTCATGGCTATACTCTTGCTATGATTGCATCTACCATTTCACCAACATTTTTAAAGCTGTTTACTTCTCCCATATTAAACTTAATACCAAAAGCCTTTTCTACAGCTACCACCAGGTTGATGTGTTCCAATGAGTCCCAGTCTTCAATATCGTCTGAGTTTGTCGATTCTGTAACAACGATATCATCGTCGTCAAAAATGTCCTTAAATATAGGATTGAGTTTTTCGATTGCTTCTGCTTTTGTCATTTTATTTCTCCCAATTTGCTAATGCTTCCTGCACGTAATCTGCGGTCAATATCTTTTCTACAGTGCCGGCCACGTCAAGTCTTCTGGTGTTATGTGAGTTGTAGGCTTCTGGAGCCATGGTCTGTACTTCACCATTTACAAAAAACTTATCGTAGTTGAGGTCTCTTCCATCAGGAAGAACTCTGTAGTAGTTGCCCATATCAATACTTCTTATGCACTCTTCGTTGGTCATAAGAGTCTCAAAAAGCTTTTCTCCGTGACGGGTTCCGATAATATTTGTTCCTGTATCTCCGAAAAGCTGCTGAACTGCCTTGGCCAAATCTCCAATGGTAGAAGCATCTGATTTTTGAACAAAAAGGTCTCCTGGCTCACCGTGCTCAAAGGCAAACATAACAAGAGCTACCGCTTCATCCAGGTTCATAAGGAATCTTGTCATGTTAGGGTCTGTGATTGTAATAGGATTGCCCGCCTTAATCTGGTCGATAAAAAGTGGAATAACCGACCCGCGGGAACACATGACATTGCCATAACGGGTACAGCAGATTGTAGTCTTGCCAGCTGCTACTCTGGCGTTGGCATATATTACACGCTCCATCATAGCCTTTGAGATACCCATTGCATTGATAGGATATGCCGCCTTGTCAGTAGACAGACATACCACTCTCTCTACTCCTGCGGCCACTGCTGCATGAAGTACATTGTCTGTTCCCTCCACGTTGGTTCTTACAGCCTCCATTGGGAAGAATTCACAGGAAGGAACCTGCTTTAATGCTGCTGCATGGAACAGAAAATCCACTCCCTGAATAGCATCCTCTATGGACTGCTTATTGCGAACATCTCCTATGTAAAACTTAACCTTGCTGGCATTTTTAGGGTCCTTTGCCTGCAGTTCATGTCTCATATCATCCTGCTTCTTTTCATCACGGGAAAAAATACGAATCTCCTTCAGGTCTGAATCTAAAAAATGCTTGAGAACAGTCGAACCAAAAGAACCGGTTCCTCCTGTTATCATAAGTGTCTTGTCTTTAAAAAACTTGGTTTCCATTATAAAAATGCCTCCAACTTATCTATTATCTGATGTTTATCAAAATGCTCCCTGTTGTAGTTAAGAGCATTGTCACCCATTTTATCAAGCTCTGCAGAAGTCTTGTCTCTAAGAGCTCTGATCGCAGATTCTATGGCATCAATATTATCCTGCGCCACACATATACCACACTTAGCCTCTTCTATGATGGCTCTGGTCTCACCAGAAGCTATTGCAAAAAGAGGAACCTGACATGCCATGTAGCTCTGCAGCTTGGCAGGAATATACAAATCATATGTAGGGTCTGCTGCATATATAATCAGTGCCGCATCGGCTGCTGCCATATATTCAGGAATCTTTGCCGCAGGCTGTCTGTCTATTAATTCAAATCTGTCTGATACATCAAGCTCAGTAATCTGTCTTATAAGAGCCTCCTTGGCGCTGCCATCTCCTATTATGGTAAACCTGATATCAGTATCTCCAAGTCTTGCAGCAAGCTGTGGCAGTATCTCGAGGCCCTGTGCTTGTCCCACATTGCCTGCAAAAACTATGTTAAAGCCTTCGTGACTGACCTTGGGAAATGGCTTATATATCTCCTCCGCATACTGCGGGAGATAATGTACCTTGTCCTTATCTGTACAACGCTGCTGTATTCTGCCTACCATGCTTGGGCTGGTCCCAAGAATAGTACTGCAGCCCTTGTATATGTTCTCCACCATCCTGATGATTGGTCTGATGACAACGGGTGTATCTACTCCTGTCACCTGAATAAAATTCTCAGGCCACAAATCCTGCACATACATGGTGCATGGCACCTTGTGCTTTTTAGCGTATCTGACAGCCACCTTACACTGATTGATAGGTGAGGTATCCACTGTTAGTACTGTATCAGCCTCAATCCTGGTAAAAATATTCCAAAAGAAGCCTGATATTGGAAAGCTGATGTAGTTGAGGATAAGCATAAGCTTGTTATGTCCTCTTGGAATCAATGGAATCCTGATAATGTCGATTCCCTCCCAGGTCTCTGTTCTTTTCTTAAATAACCCGTATCCAGGATAGAACTTTCCATGAGGATAATTGGGAATACCTGTAAGCACAGTAACCCTGTGGCCTCTTTTAACCAGCTCTCTGGCTATATCGTTGGTCCGAAACTGCTCTGGGTAGAAGAACTGATAGACCAACAGTATGTGTTTACTTTCCATCTGAAAGGTCTCCTAATATTTCTTCTGCACTTAGCACCTTGTCAAACCCTTCGGTACTCTCCTTCTTAAACAGAATACGAATGGTCATAAGGATTATCTTGATATCAAGTAGCAGTGTGTAGTTCTCTATATACATTAGGTCAAGTCTTAGCTTGTCGTAAGCTGTGGTATTGTACTTACCAAATATCTGTGCGTAGCCTGTCAGACCTCCCTTGACCTTGTACCTGAATACAAACTCAGGAATAGCAGCAGAATACTCCTGCACATTTTCTACTCTCTCAGGGCGTGGGCCCACAAGACTCATATCACCTCTGATGATATTAAAAAGCTGTGGCAGCTCATCTATACGGGTAGCTCTTATAAAATGCCCTACTCTTGTAATACGACTGTCCCCATCAACCGCTGCCTGAGCTCCGTTTTTCTCAGCATCCACTATCATGCTGCGAAACTTTAGAATATCAAACTCTCTCATGTCTTTGGTGATACGGCGTTGTCTGTAGAACACCGGCCCGTGGTCCTCTAACTTAATAGCCAAAGACACAACAAGAAGCAGTGGCGATAATATAACCACCGCTATGAGACTGAGTACTATGTCAAAAAATCTCTTTATAAGCTCTTCCTCTACACTGATTCCCGTACTCTTAATCTCTACAAGAGGAGAATCAAAGAGGTGTATTCTGTCTCCGCCACCGATAATGACATCAGATATCTTGGGAGTAAGGAAGGTTCTTATCTCGTTTAGATACAGATATTTAAGTAAATCATTACGCTGTCTGGCATCTACATCACATATTACAACAGCATCATATTTGTCTGCTCTGGCGCATATCTCGTCCAAGCCTACATCTATGGATACAAGTTCCTGCACTCTGTAGCGGTCGCTTATATCATCAAGCTTGGTCTTGAGCACGACGCTACCCTTGTTGCCATATACCATAAGTACAGAGCTTGGGACTGCTATCCTATTATATATTCGACTATAGATGGCAATAATTACAGAAGATACCACAATGTCTGCTACCATCATCAGAAGAACAGGCACAGCATCTATCATTACATTGGCCATAAGACACAGCTGCAGATATGTAATCACATCAGTGATAATCAGCGCTATCCACTGAGAAAACATGATGTCAGTAAGCTTAAGCTGTCCTAACTTAAATCCATCGCACAGCCCTATTAGTACCGCTGCAATCAGGCCATACACTGCAAGAAGTATGTACTTACCACGACCTAAAAACGGATCAAACAGTTCCCAGCTAAATATCATATTTCGCCAGAACCACAGATATACAATGGCTAATACTATTATCTCCAGCACAATAACTGTCTTCTGGGTTATTTCGATTTTCTTTTGATTGTTTATTTTTTTCATAATAGGTATATTACGCTTGTATTCTGCCTCAAGGCATACTACGAGCATTTTGATTTTTAATATTTCTATTATGCATTATTTTTATAATATGTACAAGTCTGCGGTTCTTTAGAAAATCTTAAGATTCTTTATAGAATCTTTGGTTGATATTTTTCTTGACCAAACTTAATATACAAGATGTACAACGAAATGGAGGTAATTTATGCAGAAAAATTTATTACTAAAAATACTATTCTTGTGCCTGGGTATTACCGCTGTTACAGCTTTTATGGTGCTTTTCCTTTCAAAGAATATAGAATCCACTGAGGAGGATGAAATCCCAACGGCAGTTGTTTCCGAAGCAGACAATACTGTTTCTGCCTCATCCGCCACAGTTAACAAACCCAACGCAGATGCTACCAAAAAAGAAGCAGGCAATGGCCAACCAGCCATTATGATTACACCTGCTGACGACAGTTCTACTGATTTTGATGAATCTACCTTAAGACCTGTTCCTGGTTCTGACTCAACATATACTCCTGACAGAGCAGAGATGCCTGGTATTATGTGTTGGGGTGATTCCCTTACTGTAGGTTATCTGGGTACTCATTCTTATCCTTCTCTTTTGAACCAGTGGCTGGCTCAGGACGGATACAAATGCGATGTAGTCAACATGGGGGCTACTGGTGAAGATTCACGAGCTATCGCAGCAAGAGCAGGCGGAATACCTATGCTTTTGAAGGGAGAATGTATCATACAAGGTGACCGTGAGCCTTCAGATGCTGTTTTTGTAGATCCAAATGGCAAAGAGATTCATATTCAGCTCTATGACAGTGTTGGTGTTAATCCTGCCTATGTAACCGACGAAGACGGTAATACTGTTGAGGTAGAGATTTACAACAACGATATCTATACAGGCTATGCCAACTATACAGTAAAGGCCTACGAAGAGGGACATCTGATTCCTATGAAGGCAGGCGACGAAATCATCCCTTACGGTGCCAAGATTCATCCTGATTATCTCAAAATAATATATTCTGGTAACAACGGTGGTTTCTCAGATATGCAGGAATACATAGACCAGATTGACAGCATTATCAATCACTCTGGATACAAAGAGTTCTACATAGTAATCGGCATTACAGTTCCTGGTATCGTAGACTTTGACGAATATGACAAGGTAATGGAAGCAGCTTATGGCAACCACTACCTCAACTTCAGAAAATACCTGGCCGAATATGACTATACTGAGTTGGGCTATGCGCCTTCAGAGTCTGACAGAAACTGCTATCTCCACGGCGATTATTCACCTTGGATGATGTCTGATGAGCTTCACTTTAACGACACCAACTATTCTATTTTAGCTCAGGCAGTATATGAAAAAATATATGAGCTTGGTTACAACGAAGGCTTTTACGAATAAATGATTACATTAAAAATGGGTGCTGCGAAAAGCACCCATTTTTTACAAACCTCTTAACTTTAATTTTGATGGCAGACATCTGAATACCACGGTCTTGTGGAATCCTACAATCTCTCCATCTGCATGAACACACATAGGTCTGTCCATGACAATGTTCATTACGTGAAAATCAAAAAAATCTATTCCCCGGCAGCCTCTGTGCTTACCCTTGATCAGCTTGAGCAACATCTCAAAGCAAAAGATTCTTGGGATATCGTGAGCTACTACAGCAGACAGCTGACTGGAGGTTGGCTTGGCATATGGAACCATAGGGATTCCGCCTCCCTCATAAGCTCCATTCATGGCGGCAGCAAAGATTACACCTCTTACAGGTGACACATGTCCGTTGTAAGTGATGGTGGCATCAGCAAAGGGCATGGTAAAGATATCACCTACCGTTGTGATTCCGTAGGCTGCAGAACCTGCGTTAAACCTGTTGAGTAACTTTTTGAGCCTGCCCTCGTCTACCTGCTTGCACACCAAGGCATCCACTCCTATTCCAGAGCTGACACAAAACAGTCTGCTTCTTCCATCATCCGTGTCTACCTGGCCTAAGTCCACTCTAACACATCTGTCGTTTTCTAAAATTCTGTTTAGGATATCTTCATGACTACCTATTAGCCCAACACCTCTGGAAAAATCGTTAGCTGAGCCTGATGGAATATAACCTAACTCTACCCGCTCAAAATCTCTGATTCCATTGATCACTTCGTTGAGAGTACCATCTCCACCAAACACCACAAGCTTGATATCTTCATCAACAGATGTAATATCATGAGCCAGCTTGGTGGCATGTCCTACTCGTTCTGTTACGTGCAAATTATACTCTACATTTTTGGTCTTAAGAAGTGACTCTAACTCATCCCACGCTGCTGCAGCCGCGCCAGAGCCTGAATTCTTGTTTACGATAAACTCAAACATCATTCTTCTCCCATTGGCCATGAATGTCTCCAGCGGTCATACCAGACTACATCCACATCATTTTTCCTAAGATACTTCGACAAATCCTTGGCTGTATAGTCTTCGCCTGTCATCAGCCACTCAGGGGCGTCAAATATAGCAACCTCTGGATCTACCAGTTCATAAAAACCTGTATTGGTTGGAATAGAATTATTTCCATGATGCGCCACCTGAAGATACTTGGCGGATAACTCATCACCATACATATCCATCATAAGCTGTGCCATCTTTTCAGTATGGCAATCGCTCATAAATAGCAAATCATCCTCACCTATCTGAAGCTTAAACACCAATGAACAGGTATTACCTATATCGTCCCAGCCATTTTCTATAGTTTTATCATCATAGGTATTAAAGAACTTGATATTTACATCATTATCGATGGTTATCTCTTCGCCTCTTGTTACATGATGATATTCACTAACATATTTTTGTTCCTTGGCTATTTTTTCATAAGCCAGGAAATAATCTACATCATCCCATTCGTATGCTTTCTCCAGAAAATAATCTCTGTCAAGAGGTGTATCATATACCACATCAACAGTGATATCATCACACTCTGTCATAATGTAGTTGAAAGCACCAACATGATCCTGGTGATAATGGGTGATAATCCAGGCATCTACATGAGCTCCCATGGCTCTGATGTCGCTGGCGATGGAAGGACCATTTTTTGCAGTACCACCATCAATAACTATCAGAGTGCCATCCTCATTGTTTTTAAGAAAATAACAGTTACCCTGATCATTGGATTCATCCTGATACTGCATCAGTACCCATTTAGGCTGATCCACCTTCAGGATGGCGTAGTTTCCAACTGTGCCTATTGTCTTGAATCTGTCATCTCTGTTATATGGCTTGACAGTACTTGCTGAAGCACTGACCATGGCGTAATCCATGTCATAGCCAATAGCAGTCTCGTATACATAGTCTATATCTGGCTCTTTGCTTATAAGATAATCTGAGGTATGTTGCCAGTCATAGCGACTGTACTGCTGCTTGAAGCCCGGTTCTATCTGTCTGAGATACACACTGTAATCCAAGGGAACCATGATTCCCACTCTGTCATCATCAGCCTTGGCCTGTTTTAGCTCCTTGGAAAAAAAGTCCTGAAGCTGATATATCTCCTGGGGAACCTTGGCAAGATTGTCTGCCTTTTGAAACCACAGTTCTCTGTAGACGGTATGCCCACAGATAACCATAACACCCATAAGACCAACAGCTATCAAAATCTTCTTAACCCCAGTCTGAGTGTTAATAAGGAGCACCAGTCCATATCCAATAACCACCACTACAGGTACAAGATTAAACAGCTTGAGATAATAGCTGGTAAACATATCCTCGTAGAGGAATTTTCTTGCCACCCAAAGCATAACAGGGTTGTAGATGAATGCAAAAATCAGTACAGTATACCACAGAAACGCTGTGCGTTTAATCTTGTCTGTTGCCATGGCAAAAATAATAGCCAGACTCATGAAAAAGAATACGCAGTACCCAAAGTCACCCCACAGAGTCTCGGTAAGTGTCTTAAAAAACGAAAACATCAGGTCACCAATCCCCCATAAATCTTATAACTTAACAACACGTACATCATAACCTGTACCAACGCAGGAAGTATACACACTGCAACATATTTCAGGCTTACTGATTTTTTTCTGTACAGACTCATTACTATATACATGGAAGCGCACAATATCAGCATAAGCCCTGTGCCAAGCATGGTAAAAGTAACTCCGCTTAGCGATATTATTAACAAAAGCAACAGCTGCTTTTTTTCATAATTTTCTGAGAAAATGCGAGCCATCTCCAAAATAGCAAAAGGAATAACAACAGCCGCCAGAACAGCCTTGCCCTGCCATGCAGTAGCCAGCAGTCTGAATGATATGGCATTATGACTGTATGAGCCAAATATTACAGCAATGGATACGATATCCATAAAAATCAGTCTGTTTTCTTCTGAATCTAAAAACAAAAAACTGGCGATCAAATAAAAAACAATATATGCAAATACAAGAAATGCCACCGATAGAACAGTATGGCATACAACCGGTACTGACAGTCCACTTGTCTTGGCAAGATAAGCTGTATACGTAGACCAGGAATTCATGGAGGACTTTGGGATTACTCCTCTATATGTACCATCCAAGCTATAGCTTGCATTGATACGGTCAGATGTAATGGTATCAACAGCACTTACCACATATTCATAGTCGTCGTAGGTCTGATTGGTAGCAGTATAAAATATGGCAAAGTACAGCTGTAATACAGCCAGTACTACAAAGATTCCAAAATAAACCCACTCTGTCCTCCACTGAGGCAGTCGAATCTCAGGAGCTTTAAGTGGAACAGGTGATTTGATTAAAGACATAGCACACAATGCCAGTATAATTACACTGTACACAACGCACAGCACTGTAAAGCTGGCCTCAAAAGCCATAAGTGGAATATATACAACAAAAAAAATGGCCATACCAGACAGCAGGCCATAAACAATGTGCACTAATCCCCACTTATCACCGCTAACATATGCGATTAATCTGCCAAGCAAAAGTGGCACCACCACCAGGTGGATTAACATCATAATCATATTACTGATACTTTTCTACTAGACTAACAAGTGAAGCAATAGTGCTAAGGTTCTCTACCAAGAGGTCTTCGTCATCAACAGCGATGCCAAACGCCTCCTCCAGGCTAACAACAACCTCTACTGAAGACATGGAATCAAGTCCTATCTCCTTGAGATCAAAATCATCAGCATAGTCTGCTGCATCTACACTGAAAACATCTGAAATAATCTGCTTAATCTGCTCTTTCATTATAAAATCTCCAAAATCTTATTATATTTTTCTTCAACCTGGGCTGCATCCTCTGCAACCAGATATATAAACACTCGACCTGCATCTCCTACACGTGCTCCTCTGATAGTCTCTGAGGTATATACGTGAGCGTCTTCATCAAGAGTTGATACAGCTTTGCTTACCTTGGCAAAACAATCCATATCTTCTGTCATGGCAAGCTTATGATAGAAGCTGAATAGTTGTTTACCTGGATGTCTGTCTGGTAAAAACGAAATATAAGTAGACAGAGTATGTCTGCCGTTAATCTCTATAATAGGAATCAGGGTACCGTCCTTCAAAATCATGGCATCTATTCCAAGGATACCTACATATCCCATGTCATAGAGACCTTTACCTATGATCTCACCGCACTTAACGCACTCATCCTGAAGCTCCTTGGAAAAACGTGGCGGCATAACAGACCCGATATATACTACATCGTTGCACATCTGCTCCTTGATGGAGAATACCTCTACAGTGCCATCAGCACCTACATATACCTGATAGTTAAGGTCGCAGAGCTTATCACACCACTGTTCCACCAGCCACTGTCTGTCTGTAGCATCCTTGAAAAATCTCTTGATGACCATCATGGTAGTCTTGAGCTTGCGCTCACTGTCCACAATCCAAAGACCTTTGCCGGATGCGCCACAAGGCTCTTTGATAATAATACGACCATATTTTGCCAGATAATCAGATGCTACTGCTTCAAGCTCCTCCAAAGAAGAGACAATCTGTCCTGCTGATACTGCCATGCCGTGTTCTATAGCAAATTTTCTTGAAAAAATCTTGTCGTTAATCGCCTTGTTGATATCATTAGGGCTGCCAAAAAGTGTAAGGCCAAGCTTTTTTGCAATACCTTCTTCAATAGTTGTTACACCATATGGTACAAATATCTTATCCTCTGTATCAGCTAACAAAGTCTTAATCTGTGCGATAAGATTATCATCTTCTTCTACCAGATAGGAGATACCTCTAGTCTCGTCCTCTATACCAGGTGTAAGTATTGTAGGCAATGTAAAGCCCTGTGCCTCAAGTTCATCTAAGTAGGCCTGATCTGGCATGGTTCTTAGAATCATTATATCCTGTGGTCTGGTAATGAGAAGGTTCATCTCTTCCATGTGGTTTACAACCACGTCCCCTTTACTATCCTTGATAGTAGCCTGTTCACCGTTCCAGTATGCCTCAAGTCCTATATTAAAAAGCCAGACTACTCTGGTAGAGTCAAGACCTCTTATATGTGATAGTAGATTGAATGTCTTCATAATGTATGCTGACCTCTAAGTAAAATATCTGCATCCTGGGATTCCCTAAGTACGATGACATCTTCGCCATCTATAAGGACTTCAGCTGGAAGCTCATGTCCCAAGAAAAATACAGGGCTGTAGGTTAAACCATACGCACCAGAATTCTCGATTACTACATAATCGTCAGGGGCTATATTAGCATTAATCTCCACCTTTTGTCCAATAACGTCAAGAGGTGTACACAGTGGTCCTGTGATTGTAGTAACAGTCTTCTCCTCACCTTCTGGAAAAACATGAAGTGGAAAATTATTTCTTACAAAACGACCTAAAAATGCCGATGCTGAGTGGAAGGAAGAACCTCCATCACACACTACATACTTGGTTCCCTTGGACTCCTTGACATATAACACTCTGGTTATATACTCACCTGCAGTGGCAGTAAGGAAACGTCCACTCTCAAAAATAACCTCTGTATCTGCCAACACCTCTGCATAGGTTGCCTTAAGCTCCTTCATGGCAGCTGCTAAGGCATCTGTATCCAGTGGTGACTCGTTAGGGAAGTATTTTACTCCAAAGCCACCACCTACATTGAGGTATTTTAATCTAAAATCAAACTTCTCTGCCATGGCAGTGGCAAGTTTGATGCCATATTCTGTGTTAGATACTGCATCCTCATACATAAGAATCTCTGTACCCATGTACATCTGAACGCCAATAAGCGTAACATGATTAAGCGCTAGAATCTCAGGAATTGCTGTGTCGATATCGGCCTCTTCTATTCCAAACTGTGAGCTGACACCTGCCATCTTAATCTTGGCGTTGGAATAGCTTATAGCCGGGTTGATACGTACAGCTATAGGATAATTAACACCACGTTCTGATGCAATGGCATCTATAAGCTGTGCTTCTGCAACAGTCTCCACATTGATGACCTTGACTCCAATCTCCATGGCAAGACTTATCTCAGCTGCTGTCTTACCTGGGCTGGTAAACACAATATCCTGCCCTTCAAAGCCAGCCTTTACCGCTGTCTTAAGCTCTCCTGCTGATGCACACTCGATACCAAGTCCCTTGTTCCTAAAAATCTGGCATACTCCAACTAATGGATTGGCCTTGATAGAATAGAATAATCTGGCGCCTGGTAGAATAGTGTTAAGCAAAATATCTGCATTTTTTTCAAATATCTGACGATTATATACGTACAGCGGAGTGCCATACTTTTCTGCCAGTGTTGTAATTGTATTGTAATCTGTCATAGCTCTTACTTTTCTATATGATTGAAGTCATAGAGATGTGCACTGTCGTTGTTAATAATATCCATACACACTATCTCATAGACCTGCTTGGTATCCACAACCGTAAATCTTATATTGTTGATGAAATAATCCTTGGCAACACCCAATTCTCTAAGTATAGGATTAAGCAGTCCCGACTTGTCCTTTGGATCCGCCTCGTAGTCTCGTACATACAGGCTGTAAGTACGGGTAGACTCATTGCCCTGTTCATCGATATACTGCCCTGTAAAGGCCTTGTCCAATCTGTAAGGCACACCTAATACCTGCTCTGCGTGATGCATTATGGTCATGCGAAGCATGGTATCTTCAATGTCAATAACCAATACCTTGACATTCATCTTGAGAAAATCTTCAAAAATAGACCCCTCTCCAAAGGCATTCTTGTAATCCTTGGATGCAAAAAACTGCTGATATTTGCCCCATACTGCAAAGGAATGTGTAGGACTGCTGGTTCGAATAAAGTCATTACGAACTCTGGCCGCATTGCCAAGTACTCCTACAGTGCCTGGAGTGTTTTTTATATCAAAAGTCTCTCCACTGCAGAATCCATAACAAAAAGTCGGAAATAAAAGTGTTCCCTCTGGACCTACCTTTTTTTGCATGGCTGTGATAAATGCATCTGGATCAAACTTCTCGTGAGCTCTTAGGGCTCCTCTTGTTAATCTGGTTATATCCGAAATTATATGATAGGTCCCTCCCTCTTCAAGAAAATCCATGAAGGAAGGAATATCGTTAAATCTTACTTGTTCTTCCATTTGACGTAAATAATAGCATAACTGCCCAGCACAGTAAACACAGACAGAATCAGTGCCACCATAAAGCTAGGTATTATAAAATAAAATAGTATTCCTGGAATAACCACCATAAGAAGTGGCATCCAGCTCTTTTTTAACAGTTTTACAACCGAATATCCAAATCTCTTGTTGAGCTTGAATATCAATAGCAGCGAATACAAAGCATAGCTTATTCCTGTACCCACCGCAACCATCTCTATAGTTCTATCCACCAACAGTACCAGGCCTGTTGAGAATGCTATGTTGAAAATGCACAGATAGATGGAGTTCATTATCAGTGAAATATTAAGCTTGAGCACACTGAAAATGTTGCCCAGTATCATGGTTGTTGAATAGATTGCTACACCAATGATAAGAATCTGGGATGCCGCATTACCATCTGTATATTTTGGCATGAATATCTGCACAAAAAGTGGCAATAGGTAAAACACACCTACACAGGCTCCACCAGTGAGAGTAGACACGATTCCTGTGTATTTTGCCGCCTCATCCAAAAGCTGCATCTCATCTCCTGTAGCCCCATACAGTCGACTAATCTTGTTATAAAATACACCCGATATAGTCTGAGGTATAAGCACCATGGTAGTAAAGCCCATAATAGGTACTGAATACACACCCAGGTCGTATCTTGTCATGAATATCAGAATGACAAACTTGTCTACTGACGATACCAGTGTCCAAATCAAGGACTCAAACAGTAGTGGCAGACCGCCTAATATCATACCCTTGATATAGGAAAAGTCAAGCTGAAAGTGCACATGCCTTATTGCATATTTTCCAAAGAAAATAATACCCAGCACTGCTGATGCAAAAGGCATCACATATAATCCGTAGTAACCCCACAGATTAATAGCCACAACACCCAATGCCATGGCTATACAGGTCCTTAAAAAGCCTGCTCCTGCAGAGTAGTTGTATTTGCCCTGTATTCTAGCTGTGCTGACACTGCAGTCATCTAAACACTTGACCAGAAGAATAACTGGCACTACTAGATACCCAAAGGCATAATAATCTGACATATTGCCATGATAGATGATAGCAACAGCTACATCCACTACAAGCGTCACTATAAGGAACATACTGATAAGATATGAGAAAACACTGTTGCGCATCTTATCTGCATCCTCATAGTCCTTTCGTCCCAAGGCCTGTGGATAATCCCTGTTATATGAATTAAGAACACCAAGCTGTGCATATGTCAGATATGTCTGAAGCAACAGACAGGTAGAATAGATACCCATGTTATCTGGATTGACCAGCGATCTGGCATATACGTTAAATATAAAGGACATGGCCGAGCACACAACTGTGCTGGCTGTGACCAGGATAAAATCATATTTAGTTAGTAATGACCTTATTTTTGAAAACAAAATCAAAAACCCTTTTAGAAATCTTCCCACTGAATAAGCTCGTCTGCGTCGATATCACGCTTGAGCGTCTTACCAATGAGGATCTCATAATATTTAGGTGGAATACCTGTACCAGGACGTTTGTAGTCTAGGTCATCCTCTGTGATTACATGTCCTGCTTTGAGGTCCTTTGAAGTGATGATACTTCTAAGAAATGCATCTCTTCTCTCCTGCGACTCTACTACCACCTTGCGGTATGAGCCCATCATCTTGTAGCCCTGCTCTGCTGCATCGCAGATAATCTTCATCTCCTCTGGATTGGCAGAAATCTTGTGGTCCCAGCCTACCATTTCCTTGTCCATGGTGAAGTGCTTTTCGATGATACATACATTTTTTGCAAGAGACATAATAGGTGCTACTGTGCCAAATGTATGATCAGAATATCCTGTTGGATAGCCAAAGTTCATACGAAGCATATCGATGTTGTTGAGGTTAACCTGAGTATCCTCTGGTGGGTAGATTGATACGCAGTGAAGTACTACTATCTCCTTGCATCCGCCCTGTTCTAACGCTTCGATTGCAAGCACTATGTCATCCAAGCCACGAAGACCTGTAGAGATAACTACTGGCTTGCCCTTGGATGCGATGTATTTCAAAAATGGGATGTTATCAATATCCATAGAGGCAACCTTGATAAAAGGCACATCAAGGTCCACAAGCATATCTACCTCATCATGAGTGAATGGTGTAGATGAAAAATCTATCTCAAGTTCATCACAATATGCCTTGAGTTCCTCGTGCTGAGCACGGTCAAGAGCATATTTTTCGATAATAGTCTCTAAAGTATAGTCTGTACGATTACGATAATCATCATTAAGGAAATAATTGTCCTCGAATACCTTCTTTGAAAAAATAGAATGGGTGCCAAAGCTCTGAAGCTTAACGCAGTCAGCGCCGCATTCCTTTGCTGTTTTGATCATGGTTTTGGCCAAATCCATATCACCGTTGTGATTGGCGCCAAGCTCTGCGATAACATATGGCTTGCATCCACCTGCTACCATCTGCTGATAGTTAAATCTCATTATTGTTCCTCCATTTTGATGCTGTCCCACCAGTATCCATTGCCCGATGGATTGACAGTATATTCTTTTGATATTAACTGCTTATATAGCTTGTCAAAATATGTATAACGTTTTCCCAGGTTGGCATAGTGTGTAAGCTTTACCTGATACTCACGGTCTGTATCTATTTTTATTCCCACCTCGTTGGCATCATGGATTCGATATATTGTAGCTGCACCTGGGACATATATGGCATGTCCAAAATCCGCCAGAAGCCTGGTGTAGAGATACCAGTCAAATATAACCGTATCTCCCTCGTACAGCGTATCTATCCACTCTAAGGTGATGTATTTCATATTGATGGCTGTAGTGGACATCCCAAGGAAATTTCCCTGAGCGATCTGCCTGACATCCTCTAACCTGTCTGGCATATGCAAAAATATATGCTCACCGTTACCGGCTACCAGGTCATTATAATAAAAGGCTGCATCCCTATCCTTCTCATAGGCAGCTATTATACTCTCAATCCGACTGTTAGAAAAGGTGTCATCTGCATCTCCTATTATCAGAAGGTCTGTACCAGTTTTTATAGCCTCCTTGAGAAGCTCTATTCGAAGCAGCTGGGGAGTCAGATTCTTGCCATAGCAACTAACCCATGTGACAGGCACCCCAGGATTAACATCTGGCAGAGTCTCATAGTTGTCATTTAAAAACAGACAATTAAAGTCTCTGGTAGTCTGGGAGGCTACAGAGGCTATGAAATCCAGGAGATATTCAGATGCCTGAGTGTATAGTACTGATGCAAATGTAATCATTAATTACTCCCTCCGGCCCTGCGGGCCACCTCCCTCTGAGAGGGAGGCTTGTAATTGGGCTCCCTGCGGGCCAGCTCCCTCTGAGAGGGAGGCTTGTAATTGAGCTCCCTGCGGGCCACCTCCCTCCAAGAAGGAGGCTTCTACTACGGCTCCCTCTCAGAGGGAGCTGTCTTCGTCCGATGGAGTCGGGCGAAGACTGAGGGAGTCTACTATAACAGCGCCTCTATAGTATGGGTGTCAAACACTGGACACCCACAGTTTTCTGCCACTTCTTTGCGCTCCCCGTAGGAATCGTCGATAAATACAGGCTTTTCCCCAGTCACATATTTGTACTTTGGAATCCCTCTATTTATATGAATTATTTCATCAAAAATCTGTGTAAGACGATATTTATTCAATAACGGCTGAAGCTCTCCGTCGTGATGTGTAAGCAGCACCAGTCTCTTGCCTTCGTTGAAGCACTTATATAAAAAGGTAATCATCTCAAGATTTACCTGATTATCTACCACCATGGTGTCGTCATAATCTACGTATACATCAGTGTAGTCTAAGTCTACTCTAAATGAGTTACCCAAGGCTCTGTCAAGCTCGATGTCATAGTCGTTGATAATGACACTATCTACATCTATGCCATTGAATATATTTGCGGTAAGCAGCGGCAAATTCACTCCTGTTGCTCTGGTGATTCCGCTGGTTCCTGCTATTCTGCTGGCCACCTCCAACAGTTTCAGGCTGCCATCTGCAGCCTCTTTTAGCTGGAAAAACCAGCCTCCAACCTGTGGAAGAGCCTCGTTGATACGCTTGGCAATCTCAAAAAACTCAGGTCTGTCTACAAAAACAGCATTAACAGATATTCCACCCTTGATACGTCTTCTGCCTCTTGCTCTGGCGTAAACCAGTTCACCCCTCCTGTTAGTCAAACAGTCGATAGTATACTCCTCACCTGGCATATATTCAAGAACCATGCTTTTGCCATCTGTAAAAAATGAATCCAAAAGCTCTGTCTCATCATTTATCTTCATGGCACCAGATGAGCCCTGGCCTACATCTGGCTTTTTAAATACAGGATATTCTGTAATCTCTGCCTTGAAATTGTATACCTTGGGAGTTGCCACAACATCTCCAAGCTTCTCATAGGTCTTGCGCTTTGAGCGAGTAATCTCCGTAGCTGAGTAATCAGAAGCTATAACTACAGGGGTAAGACAGTCTCTGTACTTACTAAACACAGTAATAACTCCATCCATGACAGGATAGATAAAATCAAAGCCATAGTCTTTTATTTTTTCATCAAATTCTCTTATCTCATCAGCATTAGATCTGTCTGTGATAAAAGGCAGATCATCTATGTGATTTTCAAATACAAATCGTCCATGGTCATAGCTGCAAGATCCCCCCCACAGTTCATAATGAGTGGAGTATCGCAGGCTTCGATAGACCTCTAGTCCAATCTCTGTACCACAAGGATACACTAGTATTTTTTTCTTACTCATTCTTTAATCGAGCCTCCATCTTCTGCAGCTCGTCCATCTGTCCCATGTCCATCCATGCGCTCTCGTTGATTGGATATACGCCGACTCTGCCGCCCTTATCCTTGATTCGCTGGATTACATCAGGAAAACCTATAAACTCGCCTTCGGCTATCTCATCAATAACCTCTGGCTCAACAATGTAGCTTCCTGTGTTGGTGAAAAACGAAAACTCAGGTTTTTCTTTCATGGCTTCTATCTCACCATGCTCACCTATCTCTACAACACCGTAGGCTACTTGAAAATTCCTAAGAGAGGCTACCATGGTAACCTTATTCTTGGATTCTGCGTGATGCTTGTATATTTTTTCGAAATCCTCTTCTATAAGGATGTCGCAATTAGTCAGAATAAAAGGTGTCTTTATCTTTCCAGACAGTAATTTGAGGCCTCCTCCTGTCCCAAGTGGCACGTCCTCATCAGCATATTTGATGGAATATTCCTTGGAAGTCTCATTGAAATATGCCTTAATCATATTTTTTTTGTGGTTAACTATGAGATAAAAATCATCAACGCCGCTCTCATGGAACTTATCCATGATAATCTCAGCTATTGGCTGCTCACCTACAGGAATCAGTGGCTTGGGCAATATCTTGGTGTAAGGATACAGTCTTGTGCCCTTGCCCCCTGCCATCATAACTACTGGGATATTGAGCTGTCCCTTTTCTCTGTTAATCTCACTCCAGAAACGAATCTCCACAACCTGATTGCTGTCATTTACTACAGGAATACCCTGAATATTGCGCTTGCGCATTACACGGGCAGCATCCTCAGCCTCTGCTTCAGTAAGACTCATAGGATTGTAGTTGGCTACGGTCTTTACAGGTTCTGTAAGAGCTCCCGCTGATAATATCCATCTACGAATATCACCCTCGGATACTGCAGCCTTAAGACAATTGTTTTCATCAACCACAAAAAGCACATGAACGCCATTGGCATCCATCTGCTGCAGTGCCTGAAGCTGTGTACTGTCTTCAGTAATCAGATATTTAGATATTTGTGCTTGTCCTCTTAATAAGTCCATTCTCTTCCAATTTCTCCACAATAGGAATCAATTCTTTTATTGGAACGTCAATTATATTGCTGATGTCAATGAGGTCATTGGTGCCATCAGCATAGGCGATAAGATTGATCATAGACTGAATCTCATCATATACACCCTTTTTGCTAACGGTAGGATATAAGCCCCTCTTGCCAAGTCTTGGCTCACAGATAGTAGTCACCTGGTAATACCAGTTGTATTCCATGGCATCCACTATTTGCTTGTATACATCCAACGCACCCTCTAAGCCCTTCTGTGATATGCAGTCAAGATTATCGGCAGAGGTGTGATATTCCGGATAATCATGGAACTTTGATCTGGCTATTGAAGCCAATGGAATATCCACTCCTGGAGCACAGTACTGACGCTCATCAGAGCCTCTTTTCATAAAATCACAGCTCTTAAATCCTGGATAATGAAACTTAAGTACGTTTACAGCCAGCTTGTCAGCCAGCGTGTTTCCATATCTGCTGGCAAGGTATGTATAGGTCCTGTCATCACCGACACATGCTACGTTGTAGCCCGCCTTCACATGAGCTTTCATGTGCTGCAGGTTTTCGCTAAGATACGCAATCGCTCCAATAGTCTCAGGTGCAAAAGTGATACGATATGTATAGTGTCTGTGCTTTAGTCCACGAATATACTCTATTAACGCAGCAAGCATTACAGGCCCGGAAAGCTGATCATTGCACATGCTTGGATGACAGATATATGTGGAAAAGAATATCTCATCCTCTGTTTCACCTGGTATAATCACATCACCGTAGGTAAGACTTCCATCCTCGATAAACTTGCTCTTGATTACTGCATGATATCTTCCCTGTGGAAGCTTATTGAGTTCGTTATAGCTCATGCAAAAACCACTGCGTGGATTGTAGTAAGAAGTAACATATGGGATTACATCTGGCTGCTCCTCCAGCGTAAAGACAATCTTTTTAAGCTCGTCCAGTTCCATCCACTCATCCATGGGATAAGAATATCCTACAACAGACAGGTTGGTTTTCTTAAAATCGATAACCCTGACACCCGCTTCATTTTCTACATAAGCATCCTCGATATTCCATTCTGCTGGAATAGTCCAGTCAAATACGTCTGTACCAGATGGCACCTCATGTATATTAAGCTCTGGAATCTCTCTTTGTAATATTCTTAAAGTCTGGCGATTACCCTCTCCAGTAAGAGAACGGCATATAGGAAATAGCTCCTTAGCTAATTCATACATTGATTTAGTCATTGATTATAACCTCTATTACTCTCTCACAGTCTTCTGCTGTAAGGTTGGTTGAGCATGGTACATTAACTACTCTGCGCCAGTACCAAGGTGCTTTTTCCAATTCAAATGTACGGCTGCCCTCGTATGGAAGCTGGTCTGATATAAGTCCCCAGATAGGTCGTGACTGGATATCGTTGTCTGACAGCTTTTTGATGAGGTCATCTCTGCTGTGGTCCCCCTCTTCAAAAAGCACAGAATAAAACCAATAGTTGGTTCTGATTCCCTCCCTGAATGGAATAACAGACATACCATCTACTCCATCAAGAGCATCCTTGTACATATTATAATTGCGGGTCTTAATCGCAATAAAATCCTCTAACTGTTCCAACTGAGCCAGACCCATAGCAGCCTGAAGGTTGGTCATACGATAGTTGTATCCTATATCATCATGGATAAAATTAACCTGATCAGCCTTGGCCTGAGTAGTCAAATGCTTCGCCTTGGCTAAAAGAGCCTCGTCGTTGGATACAATCATGCCGCCACCACCAGTGGTGATAATCTTGTTGCCGTTGAAGGAATATGCTCCAATATCACCCATTGTACCGGCATATTTGCCCTTATATTCACCCTCAGTATAATATGTGCCAAGAGCCTCTGTAGCATCCTCTACAACCTTGATGTTATACTGGCGAGCGATAGGAAGAATGGAAACCATATCTGCCATATTGCCAAATACGTGAACTACAACCATAGCCTTCACATGACGGCCAGTGGCTCTGTCAATAAGCTTGCCATCCACGTAGTCGCACTCTGTCTCGCAATATTTTTTCAGCTTAACAGGGTCCATGCAAAGACTGTCATCACAGTCCATAAATACAGGTTCAGCGCCGATGTATTTTACAGGATTGACTGCTGCAATAAAAGTAAGAGTAGGCACAATCACAGCATCCTCTCTGGTAACTCCCATAAGCATGAGAGATATGTGAAGTGCTGAAGTACCGTTCTGACAGCTGACTGCTGCAGGAACATGCACATACTCTGCTATCTTTTTTTCAAAATCATTAACATATGGTCCGGCAGTAGATACCCACTCGGTCTCAACTGCATCTGTTACATATTTTAATTCATTACCCTTTAGGTTAGGTACTGAAAGAGGAATAAATCTAGACATTGTAAATATCCACCTTATATTTGTCCATGTTGTTACGTAAAAATTCTATAGTCTCTGCCAAGCCCTGTTCAAAGGTATATTGCATCTTCCAGTCTGTAAGCTCTAGAATCTTGGCGTTGGAACCAAGAAGTCTGTTAACCTCACTCTTTTCAGGTCGAAGTCTTTGCTCCTCACAGATAATCTTGGCTGCAGGATTGATCTGTCTTATAAGCTCCTCAGCCAGCTGTCCAATAGATATCTCCTGCTGAGTTGCAATATTAATCTCCTGTCCAATAGTCTTATCTGACTCATACATAGCTATAAAGCCTGCTGCTGTATCCTTAACATAATTGAAATCTCTGGTAGGTGTAAGGCTACCCAGCTTAATCTCAGTCTTTCCAGCCAGAAGTTGTGTAATAATCGTAGGTATAACTGCACGTGCCGACTGACGTGGTCCATAGGTGTTAAATGGGCGCACGATAGTAACAGGCAACTCAAAGGAACGATAAAAGCTCTCTGCCAGTCTGTCTGCCCCAATCTTGGTAGCAGAATATGGTGACTGTCCCTGATATGGGTGCTTCTCATCGATAGGCACATACTGAGCTGTTCCGTATACCTCTGAGGTAGAGGTAACAAGAACACGGCTGGTTCCCAAGTCTCTTGCCGCCTGAAGCACGTTAAGAGTACCCTTGATATTGGTATCTACATAAGCATCGGGGCTGTGATATGAAAAAGGAATGGCAATAAGTGCAGCCAGATGAAACACTGCATCGCATCCCTTCATGGCTTCTCTGACTCCGTGAGGATCGCGTATATCACCTGCGAATACCTCTACGTGATCCATTACTGACTTAGGAAGAGTATCTAACCATCCCCAGTTGTTAAAGCTGTTGTAATATACAAATGCTCTTACCTCATAGCCGCGCTTAACCAACTCTTCTGTAAGGTGTGAGCCTATAAATCCATCTGAACCTGTAACTAATACTTTTGCCATATTATTACTCCATAATCTCACTTATCTTATTGTTGTTTCCCCATACTGCCTTCGAGTCATATGGACGGTCTGGGAACTTACCATAATCTAGTATTATATCATAATTATTCTCTTTAATAAATTGCTCCACTCTCTCGGCCAGCTTCATAGGATGTCCCGAACAACAGTTGATGATGCCAGTAACCTTGGTCTGCAAGGCTGTAGCTGCAATCTGGTCGCAGAACAAATCATAGTCTATAAAATCAAACTGGTTCTGTCCTGATGTAAATGGAAAATGAGTCTCTCCTGCATCTGCTGCCTGAGTTATCTTTGAAAAAATAGAGCAGCCAAACCTGGTATTACCCACGATGTAATATCCTCTCAGCCACTGATATACAAAATCATAATCCTTCTGTAGCAGCTCCACACTGTGTCTTAGAGCATTTTTTGCAATACCATATAAGGACTGTGGATGGCAAGGGCTATTTTCATCGATGCTGCCTTCGTAAAAACCCACTTCATGCATGGTACCCATAACTACCATCTGTTTGATGCCAGAAGATGCCATTTTTTCCAGAAAAGCATAGTGCAATGGCAGATCATTGATGTGATTGATGGATGCGTGCTTGAAGCCATCCCTCCATGCCAGATGAATGATACAGTCCGGCTTGCCAAAATATTCATACGGATTCTCCACCTCAAACAGATTACATGGCAATAAAGTCGCCGCCTCATTTACATGGTCGCAGGCAAAGTCTGTAGCCACAACCTTGGCACCTCTATTTAATAAAGCATTTACAACACCCTGGCCCACATAGCCATTGGCACCTGTAACTAATATCTTCATAATCTACGCTCCATAAGTTATTAAATATCTTAACACGTCGCACATCACCAATACATACACCAGATTCTGGGCATAGAGCATAGTAAGAGCGAGCTTGTTTTCCTTTTTATCTGTACCTAAAAATACCATAGATAATACAAATATAGGAACATAATATCTGGCAGACACCTGAAGTCTGTCAGTGCCATCAGTTGGTGTAAATCTAACCAGACACCCTGCAATGATGGCTCCTAACACTAGAAAGGCAGTAAGCAAAAACCACAGGAACTGTTTTTTCCCAATCCATCTGCCTCTGCCTAGTACCAATCCAAGTATCACAATAATAATCAGTGCCACAATAAGGCCTGTAGCCACATATACTATGAGAATATGGCTTCCCAACTGCTCTCCAAATATAGCCCGGACATCTTCCCATGCGTAATATCTAAAGGTATCCCAGAGAAGCTTTAACACTTCAAGAGGATGTTTGATCATATAGCCTATGGTAAAGGCTGGTCTGGCCGCCTGCTCGATGGAAGAGCCTTCATCCTTGGTGATAATCTCCATGGAGATTCTTGTCCACTTGAAGAAGTCAAAATACACCACCGCTGCCGCATATATTCCATATATAACAGTTGTGACAGCTGTCTTTTTGTTTTTTTCTGAAAAAAGTCCCTTCCACTTATTCATTGGAATCATAAATACCATCGGAAGGAAAAGTACATACACTATCTTGTTAGGGATAAGTACAGCATAAATTGTTGTCAGGATAAACAAGTCCCTGAACCTAAATGTTGTATCCTCTAAGGAATAGTGCATACACAGCACTGCAAAAAGCAGTGACATAAGAATACTCAGATTGTCGTAAGAATAACTGTTACACAGCTCCATAATAAGAGGAAGCATGGTTAGTCCTACAATCTGTGCTTTGCCCACTGGGGCAAACTTCACACACAGATATCCTAATATGATAAATGCCAGTGTATTCATAAATCGTCCGGCATATAACAATCCAACACAACCGAGATTAAGCAGTCTTGCCAGTGCAATACCTACACTGGAAAACGGATATCTGTACCATAATACTGTAATCTCAGGATTAGTGGTCAAGCCTTCAAAGCCTGGTGTTATTCCAAACCAGCTGCCATCTGCCAACAACTGATATTCATCAGGAAAATTTTCATGATACTGAGGATATTGAGTATCCTCTATTCTAAACCACCACTTGCCTGCAAAGCCCCAGTCGTTGGTGAACATCACAACATTGCTGCCATGATATGCTGCAAGATAATGAGTGTTTTCGTCAGGGCCAGAAAGAGGTGGCATCACAATCTGCATAACAATGCCCCAGCATATTGCAAGAACCACAAAAAGCTGCTCATATCTGAATTCTTTTTTCCTAAGAAGCAGCCATAGAAAATATGCTGTAGCCACAAACATGCATACCAGTGGAATAGCCATAAACAGGTTGTATCTTACAGATAATGCACCGTCAAATACAGTAGCTGTAAAAAACAAGCCTGCTCTTGCAAGCACCACTACTGCAGCAAAAACAGCTGTTATCTTTAATGCTATTTGAACCTTTTTATTAGTAAATATCTCAGTCACTATAAGTTCACTTTCCTAAGAATATATCTCTTACCCAGACATATCAGTGTGTATTCAACCATAATAATGATAAACACAAAATACCAGGTGACCTGGCCTAAAAGAAAACACACTGCATACGCCACTTCCATCATTAACAGATTAAAGCCCATTCCTATGAGGGTATTTTGTCCCCATAGAGTCAAAACTCGGCTTTTCAAATTAACATATTTAAAAACAATCATCAAGCTGGCTGCTCCAGAAAATGCTCCCAGATAAAACACCAACGGCTCACCAATCTCCAATTCATTAAGGCTGACACAAATATCATTGATATCTGTGAGATACATACTGATTCTCATTAAAATCAAAGCAACAACAATCGACAACACAGCTTTATATTTATGTGCTGTAAACGCCCTGTCTACCTTGGCAAGAAGCACCTTAAGACTCGTTCCCATGGCCATAAATGTAATACCACATGGTACAATCTGCATGTAAAAAGGTAGCTGAGTATCCACACTGTTAAGAAGAATATATGTGGAACCAAATGCTATGACTATGTATAAGGTCCTGCAAAACATACATGTTATTCTGTGCCATATGGCAAAAAACACATAGGAAGCAAAAAAGCATGGTAAAAACCACAGTGTAGCACAGTTAGGCATGCTTTTTGAAAGAACATATAATGAGCCACATATCCATCTGGCTATCTGAATAAGCAGACCCTCAGGTCCCTGATTCAACAGTTGAATCAATATGGCAATAATGATGTTTATACCCACCATTATTATATATGGCAATAAATACTGTTTAGCCTTTTGCCTAATCTGTTGCTCTAATGGTATCTGATTATATTTTTCTGCATCGTATATGTATCCTGCCAATACAAAAAACAGGGGTACATGAAATGTGTACAGATATAGCCTGAAAGAAGAGCCAGTCTCCCCAATATGGCCTAAGAATACTAGTATTATTCCAAGACCTTTAAGAGCGTCTATCCAATTAGCCTCTCTAACATTATTCTTCAAAGAAAATCTCCTGCAGCCAGCACTTTAGAGAATATTTGTTATAAACATTCTCAGGCAAGTCCTGATAATTTCTGTGTACAAATTCTTCCAGTCCCTCAAAGTTGTAATCCTTAATAAGCAGATAATTATGCTCATTATAGAAATCATAATCAGCTATATCATAATTGGTGGTTGCCAATTTTTCACAAGCACCAATACATTCAATAGTTCTCATGGTAAGACCAGACTGAGCACTGTGACTACAGTCAAACATTACCTTGGAATGTGCCATTTTTTCCTGGATGATGTGTGCCGGAATGCTCTTAAAGGTCAGCACTGACTCATCCAAAGGCTTATATTCCTCGTAGTTTTTCTGAAGATTCCATACAAACCTTCTGATATAAAACTTTGCATACAAAGATATTCCATGAGCCTCACAATAATCCTTGAGTCTGGTGTAATACACGGCCCTTTCCCTGGACAGAGTGGCAATATAGATAATATCTACGTCCTTGTCAGGATTTTTGTTGATGCCTGCATAGCCTGGAATGTAAAACAGAGGACGAAATCTCCAGCCTTCTGACTTATAAGCCTCATAATCAGCCTTGTCAAAGGTAGACACCAGATCAAAATATCTGGCTCTGTCATGAGCGCCTCTCATTCTCTTGCAGCTGTCCCAGTAATGCAGTATATACCTGGCTTGTGGTATCTGCTCCTTGAGATATGTAAGCACTTTATCAGAAAATAAATCTATTCTAAGGCAGAAAACAAAATCATAGTCTTTGCTTTTCAACTCATCTATTTTTTTTATAAAATATTTATCTCTGGCGTTGGATTGAATATTAGATGGCATGCGGTTGATTATCAAAAACTTTAAGGTAGTGGCATCTACATTTTCCTGAATAAATGTAACTGTAGCCCCTGCCCGCTGCAATTCCTCAATAATCTCAACCTCATAGTTAAAATATACTGGTCCTATAAAAAGTATCTTTTTCCCAGAGACGATATTGTTTAATTCTTTCATTATTTTGTCAAATTAAGTAAAAATACTAACACACTGATAATATATGGAATCAACAGCAGATTCTGAAGATATAAAAGCTTTAGCATCCACTGGCTTTCCTTGGCACGGGTACCAGTAACCATAATACCAGCCATAAATATTGGTATGTAGTATCTGGATGCAATCTGGACTCTTTCACCATCTATTGGTGTAAATCTGATAAGACATCCATAGACTATGATAACCATTGTGGCAAAGGTTGTAACAAGCCAAATGATATATCTTCTCTTATCCAGGCTCTCCCCGCGGTTAAATACCAATGTTGCAATAAAAACTATTGTCATCAGTACAAATATCCAAAGCGGAACCAACAGAGTAATACTGTGGTGCATTGGATCTCGTCCCAACAGCGCCTGAAAATCCAACCACCAATACTCCTTGAAGGTATGACCTATCAATCTAATGATCTGTCCTGGATGGTTGGTAATGTATTCAAAATTATATGCCGGACGTCCTTCGTACTGCTCTATGCTATTGCCGCTAAGTGTAAATACCTTCCACACATAGCCCTGAACCAGATCAAAGAGGTATCTCTTGTAGACAACGATAAAGCCTGCTACCATTGCCACAAGAATTCCAATATTAACCGGATTTTTGCGGGCAATCATTTTACCCCATTTTTTAAACGGAATACAAAACATCATCAGCATATAGGCCATATAGCAACCCTTATTAGGTGCTATAAGAACAAATACTATACCAAGTATCAAAAAGTCTATAGCCTTAAAATCTATGTCAGGCTCGCTATAATATAGGCACAGAGCCACTGACAGAATACAAAGTGATATGCTCATTACATCATACGAATATGAACTGCAAAGCTCGATAACATGAGGAATCATGGCTCCCATACATACCTGAGCCTTGCCTACAGGTGTCACCTTGATGGCAAAATATCCACACAATACGTAAAATAATGTGTTGGTGATACGACCAAAATACATCAGTGCCACCAGACCTGCTCCAAGCTTTCTCGCCAGCATAATGGCAAGACCTGATGGTATATATCTAAACCAGGCTCCGGCTATCATGTTAACTTCCATAAGCGCAGCTTCATCATCAGATACTCCAAACATATCTGCATCTGCTGTCAGCCAGTAGCTGTCTGGAAAATTGACATCATACAGCCAAAACTGAGTGTCGCATTCTCTCATTAAAAACGAAGTATTATCCTCCACATTGTCGCTTGAGGTTCCAAGAAATACGTTGGAGGTGTTATATGCAGAAAAAAAGTGGTTAGCCTCGTCTGGTCCTGACAGAGCTGGCATGGCCAGCTGGAATACCATTCCCCAGCACAGGGCGATAACCAGATACAGGTGTTCATATTTGAACTCTTTTTTCAGGGTCATGTGATATATAAAATATCCAGTAGGAACCAACACTAATACAAAAAGTAATACAAAATACAGATTGTATCGCATTGATTTGGTGCCATCAAAGGCTTCCAATATTAAAGTAGTCAATAGAGCAAGACATCCGGCCACACCAAGTACTATTGCAATTATAGTAGTGATATTATTGGCTCTTTGGTTGTCCTCACTCCAGTGAAAAAATCTATTCATTGTCTCTATACCAATTCTTCATACAGTTGTCTCATTGATGCATTGACTGTGTCCTTGTCAAAGGACTGCATAGTATCAATATTGACTTGTCCCATCTCGATTCTGTCCTGCTGACTGAGTTCTAATCCCTTAAGCAATGCATCTGTTAGAGATTCTACATCATGAGAATCAAATAAATATCCTCCCTGTCCATCTGAAAGCAAATCAACATTGCCACGAATCTCACTGGCTATACATGGCATACCTACAGACATAGCTTCCATAAGCGCCACAGGAAGACCCTCCTGATGGGAAGGAAATACATATAAATCACAGGCAGCAAATACATCTGCCACATCTCTTCTGAATCCTAGCATGTACGCTACATCGCCAAGTCCCAAAGCCCTGATTTCATCCTGTAAATCAGCTTCAATTCTGCCGCGTCCTGCAATAAAATATTTAACCTTTGGCTTACCTTCTACATTAATAAGCCCTCTTGATTGCATATTCGCCAAAGCCCTGAGTACCAATATATGGTTCTTTCTGGGAATAAGTTCTCCTACTGATAAAAGTGCTACCGCATCCTTATCAAGACCAAGTTCCTGCCTCACTCGTACTCTGGCATCCTCTGTGGCCCGGAACTTGTGGGTATCTACACCTACTCCAGGCACATAGACCACCTTTTTTGCATGTAAGTTCTTGTTGGCAGCCCTGAAGTCTTCCTGGTTAATGGTAACTTGAAGATCTGTGAATCTGGAACAGAATTTCTCTGCGTTGTAATATATGAGCCAGTTTTTCTTTGGAGCTCCCTCAAAAAAATGAAAGCCATGAGCTTCGTACATGACTTTGGTTCCGAATCTTTTACGCGCTCGTCGCGCTGCAAGTCTGCAGATTACGCCACCAATAGGAGACTGAGTATGTATTATGGCATACTTTTCTGTTTCAATAGCTTTTTTGAGAATCCTGTAGGATTTTAGCAATTCTCCAATATCATATATTTTTCTAAGGGATGCAGTTTCAATAATGTTGCATCCCATATCTTCAAGTTTGATTCTTGCCGCCTGCATCGCCTCTGCAGACAATGCGCTGTCGTCATCATTCCAACAGCAGGCAACATCCACCTCATAGCCTAAGCTTTGAAGTATCTTGATATTATCTATATTAAATTGAGTAACCATGTATGCCGTGTGGGCATGCATTAGTGCTTTCATATTATACTCCTGCGTTAGTCTTGCCTTCCTCTACGCCCTCAGTGGCATCCTTGGTAAGGATTACTCTAAGAGTCATAAGAATCAGCTGAATATCCAGTAAAACTGAGCATTTCTCCACGTAGATCATATCAAGCTTAAGCTTATCGTAGCTGGTAGTGTTGTATTTGCCATACACCTGTGCATAACCAGTAAGACCAGCCTTTACACGCATTCTGTAGGCAAATTCCGGAACAGTCTTGACATATTCTGCTATTATCTCAGGACGCTCTGGTCTAGGGCCCACTACAGACATCTCACCCTTGAGAATATTGAAAAACTGTGGCAGCTCGTCAATACGGGTAGCTCTGATAAAATGTCCAACAGGAGTGATTCTGTCATCATTTTCAGCAGCAAGTCTCGCCTTGCCATCAGCCTCTGCATTGGTAATCATACTCCTGAATTTCATTATCTGATATTCTTTGCCATCCTTGGTACAACGAGTCTGCTTGTAAAAGACAGGTCCATTGTCATATTTGTGAATAGCGATGGCTGTAATCAGCATTACAGGTGATGTGAGAATAATTCCTATGAGAGAGATAATAATATCTCCCAATCTCTTAACAAATGCCTGAAATACAGATAATCCAGTATTACGGCACAGATAAAGCGGTGTATCAAACAGATTAATCTCATCCGAGCCCTGAATAATGATATCTGAAATCTTAGGAGTAAAATATACTCTCACCCCTGCATCAAAGCAAACCTTGAGGATATCGTTACGCTGCTTTGATGGAACATCGTTAATCAATACAGCATCAAATTTATGAATAAGATCAGCTATTTTTTCCACAGGTTCAAAACAGCTTATCTCTTCCTTGATACGGTACTTGTCAGTTCTTCTGTTCATTTTTTCCACAAGATTATTCTCGTGATCACCACGAATATGCAATACCTCAAAAGGCGGGAAAAAGTACCTGTAAAGCTTGGTCTCAACCCAAACCACCGTAAGCACCAATACACACTGAACCAGTGTAAGAATAAAATATAGCCCCAAAGTAGCCCATACATATTCCTTTACTCTGGTCATAAGTATAGTGATAATGGCCATCAGAATATTGACTATTCCCATGGCAATGGCTTGAGACATACACAGTATGGAAATACGTTGCATGCCTATCATAAAACCTTTGAAGGTATTGATCATAACTATGGTAAGCACCGCATATATACCAATCATCAGGTAGTTACCTATGGTCAAAAAATGATACTGCATCAATCCTAATATCTTAAAATACCAAAGCAGAGCATAGGATATGCTAAGAACTACGATAAGAATAGAATTGCTTATTAACCTGTATGCTATTTTTTCTGATTCTATTTTCTTTTGATTCATATTAGTTTGTGCGGTTCATGTCAACATTACCCTTGATACCAGGTACTGTTCCTTTGCTTGAATATTGCCACATATTGTATCTGCCACTGTAACCCAAGGTTGTGTTATATCTGGCAATCCATATATTGTAGCTTGAAGGAATATCTCCTACGTTTATCTTTTTGCTAAACCATTGATAGTTAGCATATACACCTGTTCTATAGCCTGAGTTTGAAACTGTAGAACAGAATGCGTTAATAATATTAGTGCGCTGTTCGTTGGTAAGTCCTGCCTGAAGCGAATCCTCCATATCAATGTAGATAGGAAGACTACAGCCTCCCGCCTTGTTAGCCATGGAAACAGCAAGAGATGCCTCTTCTACTGCCATGTATTCGTTAACAGCTGTAGAGTAGAAATAAATACCTACTGGTATTCCCTGCCCCTTGGCTCCTGACATATTGGCATAGAACTTTGGATCCTCGTACAGTCCTCTTGATTCCTTGTAGCGTCCTCCGCATCTGATGATGGCGTAGGATACAGATCCCTTTACCTGGGCCCAGTCGATATTACCCTGGAACTTGGATACATCTATACCAGTTCCCTGGTTTTGAAGTACACCGTTACCATCAAATGTGTAACTTGCACCGTTTATTACCTGTTCTCCTGTTACGTATTTTCCATCAGCGTTGTAATAATATGTAGCTCCGTTGATGTTCTGCCATCCGTAGTATGTATAGCTGCTTTGCTTGGTATAGCAGGTCATGCCATCCTTATAATCTGTATTGTAAGCAGGCTTTGTGCACTCAGCATCTAAAAAGAGCTCGTTGCCCTTGTTGTCCTTAAGAGGCTGTTTTGCACTCTCATCAGCAGCAACAGTATATGTAACACTAAGATTCTTGGTTGTTTTATCTGAGGCAGTAGCCGTGGCTGTTAACGTATATGTACCCGCTGCAGTTATCCTGTAGTTATTACCACTTACTGCAGTGTTATTGATACAGATATTACTTACATTACCATTGGAAGTAATGGTAAATGTATCGCCACTAAGGCTCATGTCTATACTGGCGGTCTCTTCCTTGTATTGCTGTTCGGTATTGGCAGCAGACATAAACATCTTAAGAGCCACTGGTCTTACTGTTGCCATGGCACCAGGCATCTTAACCCATCCTGACTGTACCCCTTCTGTTGGGGTTGGTGAAGTTGTAGTTGTCTGCTCCTCTGTTTTATTCTCTGTATTGTTTGGCTGTTGGTTTGCATCTGGCACCTCTGTTGGATCTGGAGTAGCCGATGGTGTGACAGATGGTGTAGCAGAAGGTGTATTGGTCGGAGTCACACTTGGTGTTGATGTAGGTGTTGCACTTGGTGTTGATGTAGGTGTTG
>JABUSV010000048.1 GCA_021442555.1 Pseudobutyrivibrio sp.
TACAGTTACTTTTCCTGTGCCTTTAGACTTGATAGAAGTAACCTTCTTATTCTCTTTAGACTCTGCCTTGTTAGACTTAACACCTTCCTCATATACAGCCTTTAAGACATTACTAGGCATAACCTTTCTTGCATACTGTGATGCAAGCTTATTAAGAGCAGTATTGTAGTTTACTCCAAGCTCTCCATAGTGATACATCTCATTGGAATATCTAACGTATGAAGCTGCAGGAATAGCATCATCATAAGACTCTAAGAAAGTCTGTGCGCTATCTTCGTATTTCAAAGCATTTTCGTACTTGTAATATTGCCAGAATCAGTATCCTGTGATACATTATCCTTAGGCATTCGTATATTATAGTCACTATTAGTGATTACGCGAGTGCCTTTTTTCTACATAAATACACCCAGATTCTATATATCCCCATTTACTTTTTTTGATTGCATGTTTTTTCATAAATTGGATGAGTACTATTGCATAGGAACTCAGTAATATAAAATAATTAATATTTTTCCAAAATAATTGATATACAATTCAATATCAAAATGATATTTATATTTAGCAAATAATTTGAAGAGGAAGGTCATCAGACCGGAAGGGACATCATGGAGCTTAACAGAGGAATTAATCTTGGTGGATTTTTATCACAGTGCATCCACACAGAAGAACACTATCATACGTTTATCGTAGATAAAGATTTGGAGAATATCGCTAAGCTTGGATTTGATCATGTACGTCTCCCTATCGATTATAATTTCTTTGAGACTGAAGATGGTACATATATTCCAGATCATTTTATCATGCTAGACAACATCATTAAAAAATGTCAAAGCCTTCAGCTTAACGTAATCATCGACCTGCACAAGGCCTATGGATATGATTTCAATGACGCAGGCAATGCAGAGAAAAACAATCTCTTTTCCGATGCAAAGCTTCAGGATCGTTTCCTAAAGCTTTGGGAAAAAATATCTGATACCTTTGGCAAATACAACCATGTGGCATTCGAATTACTTAATGAAGTAGTTGAGGAAGAAAATGCCAGTGCATGGAATTCATTAATATCAAAGGCTGTAGCTGCTATCCGAAAACATGCAGCAGAATCTTTGATAATATATGGCGGCATCCAGTGGAACAGTGCCAAGACTGTAAAATATCTTGACCGTCCTACTGATAAAAATATTTTATTTACCTTTCATTTCTATGAGCCATTACTATTTACACACCAAAAGGCCCCTTGGGTTGCCGCAATGGACCCTGACGAGTCAGTGCCTTATCCTGAGAGCATGGAATACTACAAATCGCATTCCCGCAAATTAGGTTTTCAGGGTGAGGTAGTGACAAAGGCAGATGCCAAGCTGATTGGACCTGAGTTCTACGAGGAACTCATCTTAGAAGCAATAGAAGCAGCCAATAAAGCTGGTGTAGGGCTCTACTGTGGAGAATTCGGTGTTATTGACCGTGCTCCAGTTCCAGATACACTTCGTTGGTACAAGGATGTTGATGCAACATTTAGAAAATATAATATCGGTTGTGCAGCTTGGAGCTACAAGCTAATGGATTTTGGTATTACAGATCCACACTATGCAGATATTTTTGATGAGATCATTCACCTCTGGATTAACAAATAACAATAAAAAGCGATTCCTTTGATAATATCAAAGGAACCGCTTTTTTTAGTTCTTATATACTCCGGTTACATAATTGCGTAAAGCCTGGTTTCCAGACAAACTGCTGTAATTATAATGTATCTCTCCGTCTATCTCTGAAGATGTAGCATTAATCTCCATCTCTCGAGCTATCATATTAACACCCTTGTCTTGATACCAGTCACTGGAAGCATCTGTCTCAAAGGTTCTGTAATCAGCCAAACCTATATATAATCTTGTACTGCTGCCTGCTACTTGATTCGACCACCAGTTGGCAAGAATCGCATAATCAGCCTTGGAATAGCCTATAGTCCAATATAACTGTGGTGCTATGTAATCAATCCACTCGGACTGGGCCCACATTCTTGTATCTGCAAAAAGCTGGTTATAGGCTTCCATTCCGTTGGTATCACTGCCCGCAGGATTGTTCTTTTTGTTGGCCCAAATTCCACAAGGGCTGATACCAAATGCCACATTAGGCTTTGCGGCCTTAATTGCAGGATTTAGAGACTGTACCAAAAGATTAACATTATTTCGTCTCCAGTCTGCCTTGTTACTAAAGCCATTGTTATAAGCTATAAAGCTGGCATCATCGTTAAAGGCCTCTCCACTTTCATTCGGATAAAAATAATCATCAAAATGTATTCCATCTATATCGTAGTTGTTAACTATCTCCATCACTCCGTCAGTAACCAGCTGTCTTACCTCTGGTATAGCAGGATTAAAATAGTAATTATCCTTGTGCCTTACCAACCATTCAGGATGCTGTTTTGCAGGATTGCTGGCTGGCAGATTGACGTATTCTGTATCAAATGCATCGTTATCTCTTGTAACTCTGTAAGGATTAATCCATGCATGAAGCTTGATTCCATTGTTATGACACTGCTTTATCCAGTATGTCAATGGGTCAAAATCATTATCAGGTGCCACACCCTGTGCGCCAGTACAATATTTACTCCATGGATAGATATTAGATTTATAAAAAGCATCACTGGTAGGTCGAACCTGAAGAAAAATATTGTTAATACCCATTGCTGCACAGTTTGCGATAATATTATCAGCCTCTGCCTTAAGTGATTCACTGTTGGTTGTTGCAGTATTTGGATAATCGATGTTTCTAAGTGTTGCTACCCACACTCCTCTCATATTGCTATCAAGGGTTGGAAGCGATGCTGTCTCTATCACTTCCTCTGGTGTAGGTGTAGGAGTTGGTGTCTCGGTAGGTTCTTCTGTAGGATCAACTGTCTCTACAACAACCTCCACAGTAGGTGTAGGAGTAGGTGTTTCAGTGGCAACTTCAACAGCTTCTTCTTGAGGAGGCAATGCCCCCTCAAGCTGCGCTGCAGGCTGACCGCAGCCAGTTGTCATCATCATAACGCACAGTATTATCCCTGCGCCTCTTCTAATCCTTCTCAAAACACACATCCTCCCAAACGTATTGTTTTAAAGCAATCCCAAAAAGGCTCCTAAATTACCTCTTTTGCCATTGCTAGCCCTATGAGAAAAGAATATATCATTATGGCAACAAGTGCAAATACCAGATACATGAATATTGCATTTTTTTATTCCAGCATCTAATAAAACAAGTTCGTTGGCCTTCCACAAATCAAGCTGATAGTGCTTTTCATCAGTCTTATAAGCCACAGACTCCCCAAATTCTTTGATAAACTGTTCTGCCACATCATTGCTTACCTCGTAACACTTCTGGCAGATAGATGGGCCAATGGCCGCAATAATGTCTTCTGGATTGCTGCCAAATTCTAGTATCATCTTATCAACTGTAGCCTGCCCCATTCTATTAACTGTACCCTTCCAGCCAGAATGAGATAAACCGATTGCTTTCTTAACAGGGTCAACAAAATATAGCGGCACACAATCAGCATAAAAAGTAGCCAGGACTATACCTGGCTCATTAGTTACCATTCCATCAATATCAACTATATCAAGAGGCTTTGTAACCCCTCGGCCGGCATCCTTTGCTCCCACCCTTTGCACATTGGTGGTATGGGTTTGCATAGAACATATTATGACATCATCTTCTACTCCAAGAGCCTTAGCTACTCTGTGATAATTCTCTCTTACTGCCTCTGGCTCATCCCCCTGATTAAAGTTAAGATTCAGACTCTCTTGATAGCCATGAGAAGCACCACCTATTCTGGTGGTAAACAGATGTCTTACAAGCTCGGTATCTGCCAGGGCCTCAAATTCGTAATACGGAATAATTCCTTCTTTTTCTACATATCTCATATTATTTTTATCTTATCCCTTTACACTTCCCTGCAGTGTAACACCTTCTATAAGCTGCTCCTCTCCAAACAGGTATATCAGAAGACTAGGTATCATGTAAATTGTTGCAACTGCAAATGCAATACCTACATCCCCTGAATTGATTTTTACCAAATAAATAGATAACGGATATTTAAATTCGTCTGTAAAGAATAAGAGCGGCTGTTCCACCATATTCCAATAGTCTATAAATACCAGTATAGCGCAGGATGTAATAATCCCCTTACTCATTGGAGTACATATCTTCAAAAACACCTGAAGTTCGCTGGCCCCATCAATCATGGCAGCCTCAAATAGAGAGCTCGGTATTCTTTTCATAAACTTGGTTAACAGATATACGCTAAACGGTGAAAATATACCCGGAAGCCAGATACTCCAGTTAGTATCCAAGAGATTCATCAACCTGAGTACCATATAGTTTGGTACCAAAGTAACCTGATATGGCATCATCATAAGAATTATATATGCAAAAAATATAATGGCAGACAGTTTCCCCTTTGTTCTTGTAAATCCATAGGCAGCAAAAACTGCAACTATCAACTGAAAAAATACAATTGGCACTACCAGTATTATAGAATTCCAGAATTTAATCAGATAATCAGGGCTCTTAAACAATACAGTTGCATACTGAGAAAAGCTGACCATATCTGGTAAAAATTTGAGATTAGCTGTATCTGATACATATTTTTTGCCATCTGACAGGCCCTTAAAAATACTGCCGTAGTTGGATACTATCTCTGACTCTGACATGAATGAGTTGGTTACTGTAAGTACTATAGGAACCAAAAACATAACTGCCGTAAATACAGCCAATATGGTAAGGATGACGTTGATAATATGTCTCTTTTTCTCTTTTATCATTATTCGTCCTCCAAATCCTTGCCAAAATAATTCTCCACAGCAAACAACAGACCAATAATGATAATCATAACAATAGACATGTATATTGCAGCAGTAGACAGCTTTTGATAATCGACTGACTGAAAGGTGTTGTTCATGTAATGCTGGAGCATGTACAATCCCTCTACCGGATATCCACCAGTGAGCATATATATCTCTCTAAAAATCTTAAATGAATTGATGGTGGACAAAAATATAGTAAATACAATGGTTGGCATCAGATATCTTATCTTTACAGAAAAGAATATGCGCCATTTTCCTGCACCATCTAGCTTGGCAACCTCGATAATATCCTCCGGTATTGCACTCATGGCTGACAAAAACAAAATCATGTTATAACCAAGATTTTTCCATAAAAACAACAGCAGAATAACCAGCATACCAGCCGATGTCTTAAGCCAGTCAACTTTACCTGCGCCGCATTTTTCTATAAGCTCATTAACAACACCGCTGTAGTCAAACAGTACCTGCCATATAAGAACTATCGATGCTATAGGAACCATAAGAGGTGTTAAAAAAGCACTTCTAAGATGACTCTTGAAATATATTCCTGAATTAAGCCAAAATGCCAAAACAAGCGATAGTACAACAGCCAATGGCACTGCTGTCATGGAAAAAAGTGTAGTGTTTTTTATTGCCTGAATAAAAGCGTCATTTCTTGCCAGCTTAATATAGTTCTCCAATCCAACAAAATCCTTTTTGATGGGGTTGTTGATTAGAGAAAAATATATAACTACAACAAAAGGAGCAACATAAAACAGCAACATTCCCAATGCGCTTGGTGCCATATACAGACTTGTGATTTGAAATTTAAACTTACTCTTATTTTTTTTCATGATATAGTTATACCACTTTCAAATAAAAAGGTGTACTACTTTTTGTAGTACACCTGAAAATTATTTTCCTTTTTCTCTTGCAACAATGTATATCCTCTCACTGACATCTGTTACAACATCGTGGGTGTCAGCATCAATAGCTTCCACAAATTCCATCCCCGCTATACTTAGCAACGATTTTACCTCCGCTAAGGTATAACCTCTCTGATAGTGCGTTTCATAATATCTGCTAAAAAGCTCCTCCTTGGTATTCTCCTTAACAAATATCGTCAAATCATATTCATTAATATGCTCATCTTCATGATAGTAGTTTTCCCAAATAAAGCTGGCATCCTCACGATTTTCAGCTATGGTTGTATCTCCTATTACCGTCTCATATTTATATAAAGTATTAAAATCAAAAATAAACAGTCCCTTAGGATAGAGATAGTTATTTACAAGTTTAAATACTGTAACAAGGTCCTCATCCTCTAAAATATAGTTGATGCTGTCACATACGCTGATAACAGTACCTACTGTACTGTATAGCTCAAGTTCTCTCATATCCTGCATAAGATACAGAATATCCTTGCCGCTTGCAGCCTTCTTGTCCATAGCAATCTCTAACATATCCATAGAATTGTCTATGCCTATCATATCAAAGCCCGCATCTGCCATGAGTTCAGTCAGTGTACCAGTTCCACAGCCCAAATCAAGCACCAGATTGCGTTCCTGACTAAGAGGGTCATCTGATACCTTTTCTGGTGTTTTGCCATGTTTTGCCATTAACTCCAACAGATAATCAGCCCACTGAGTATATGGTACATTGTCCATGAATTTATCGTATACATATGCAAATGAGTGGTATGAGTTCATTGAAATCTCCTTATATTCCCTGTTTCTTTGACATATTAGAGTATATCGCAAAACAAAATAAGAGACCAGCCTAAGCTGGTCCCTTAGATTAACAACTGCTATTCACTTACTATTGTTGCTGCATTTGTTCTCTTCTTATATTTTTTAAGAAGTACTACCTCAAGTAGAATCAGAACAGCTGCCAGAGCAACATCTGCACCAACTACAGTCTTAACCCAAGCAGGAAGCTTGTCCGCATTGGCGATTGCACGGCTGTTAGCTACAGTATATAAGATATTGTGAGCTGAATTTCTGGCTGCTACTACATTGCTGGCTGTGGACAGATCTGGATGATTTACTCCCATATCCATAGGACAAAGCATAATATCTGTACCATTGTAGATAGCCTGAGTAGCATTCATGTATCCATATACTCCGAAGTAATCTGTGAGAACCATGCCTCTAAAGCCCCACTCACCGCGAAGGATATCAGTCTGAACCGGCTTGTATGCACCAGACCATGTGGTACCAATGTAGTTGAAGGATGCCATAAGTGCTGCTGGGATGTTTTCTGCAACGCAGCCCTTAACAGCTATCTCAAAAGCCTTGAGATAGTTTTCACGAGCAGCCTGCTCTGTTGTCCATGTACACATCATATTGGTACGATTAGTTTCCTGATCATTTAAAGCATAGTGCTTGAAGTATGAGTACACTCCACTTTCTGCTGCACCCTTGGCTGCCTCAAGAGCCATGTATCCCGATATAACTGCATCCTCTGAGTAGTACTCAAAATTACGTCCGGCAAATGCAGATCTGTGAATATTCATGGCTGGCGCATACCAACCTGATACATTCATCTCATCTGCCATCTTGCCAATACCCTGACCAAATGCTCTGGCAAGGTCTACATTCCAGGTAGCTGCAATCATGGTTGCTGCTGGATAGCCGATTGAAGATGCGCCTGTAAAATTGTTGTTAATGGAAGCTGGGCCATCACAGTCTGTTGTACCTGGATCGCCTACTGATGCAACTGCAGGTGTTGAATAACCACCATTTGCAATAAGGTTGTCCATATCCTCTACAGTAAGCTGATCTAAAAGTGTATCCCACTTTGGATCGTCATAGCTTAATCCTGTCATATCTTTTAAAGAAAGACCGTTTTTTGCACCAGTTGTTGGCATAACAGCTGACTCGTCTGGTGTAAATCCGCTAATAAAAGCATTGCTAAGATTTGTAAATGATGCAAGCTGAGCTTCTGTCATCTCATAATTGGTTGGAGCTGCTGTGGCCTCTGCATAATTAGCAAATCCATCAGCACGAGAAAGGTATGTAACCTCTCCAACTGCATCCTGCATTTTATTTGTTGCTGCTTCAACATCAGTTGTGCGACCATCAGAATACACTATATCTGAAGCTACAGCATACACTTCAGAATCAAGTATAGTGTGTGCGTCACCATTAACAGAGATTATATAATCGCCTGCTTCAAGTACATAGCATCCCTTGCCCTTTTCATCAAAGGAAGCCAAATCTTCTGTGTTTACTGTTATGGTAAGAGTCTGGCTCTCTCCTGGCTTGATTACATCTGTTTTATCAAATGCAATAAGATTGCAGGCAGATTTTTCAATACCACCATTTGTATATGGAGGGTTTGAATATACCTCTACAACATCCTTGCCAGCTACTGAACCAGTATTTGTAACTGTTACATCAAATGTAAGCACACCATCTGACTCTGTAACAGGTCCCATATCCTGGGCAAAGGTTGTATATGAAAGACCATATCCAAATGGATACATAACAATAGAGTCATAATCAAATTCCATGTTGCCTGCCAATGCCTCAGCATAAGCTGTCTCATAGAACTTATAACCTACATAAATATCTTCTACATAGTTAACAAAATTTGGCTTAACCTCTGGGCTAAACTGTGATGCTTCTACAGTATACTGGTCAGCATTTGTATATCCAAAGAAACCAAAATTGTTGTACCAAGGTGTTGCTGTAAGATCCTTTACAAAAGTGTCTACTGTCTTACCTGATGGATTAACCTCACCTGTAAGAATCTCTCCAAGTGCAGTAAATCCAGTCTGACCTGCTCCTGCTGTCCAGATACATGCATCTACATCCAATTCATCAACAAAGCCAAGCTCCATTGCATTTGCTGCATTGACTACCACGATAACATTTGCGTAATCTGAGCAAACCTTCTCCATCATGGCACGTTCTCTGTTGGTAAGCTCAAGATAGTGCTTAGACGCATCAAGGTCATCCTTGTTTGAGCTTATACGTACACCGGATACGCCAAACATTCCACCACCATTATCTACAAAGGTATCTTCACCATCGTAACTCATAGGAAGGTCAGCGCCCTCTCCACCTGAACGGGCTATTACTACTACTGCTGTATCAGAGAAGCTTTTAGCTGAATCAAAAATACCTGCTGCATTATAATCATCCATTGATGGTTCTGGAATGGTCCAATCCTGACCAAACATACCAACAGTTGGTCTGACTGCTGCATAATTCTTGTAAAAATCAACAAGCTCCTGATTTACCTCAAAGCCTGCATCTGTAAGTGACTGAATGATATCTACCTTTGGATAAGCATCTGAAGTAGAACCTGATCCAGTTCCTCCATATACAGGGTTTGTTGAAGACCAACCAAACACGTTAATCTTGCCCTTGTTTGAAAGTGGAAGTGTATTCGATTCATTCTTGAGTAGAACCATACCTTCTTCAGCTATTTCAGTACAGGTCTTTTGTGACTCCTCAATAGACTTGTCTGATATCTGGCCCCCACCTAATGCCAATGATACAAGCGTATTCATTGGTCCTGTTACTACGATGTTAATAATTACTACCAATGCAAGTAAAAAAGCTAACCATGTCTGTCCACGAAGAAGCTTTTTTGTTGCTACAGGCTGTTTTCTAACCACAACTGTCATGACAATAGCAAGTACAAGTACAATAGCGATTGCTATAAGCTGTGGCTTACAAGACTGTAATGCGGCAATTACGTCGCTAGGGTTAATTGCTAACATTGTTCATCCTCCTTTTTTGTTTCTGGAAAAATTATTTTATTAACGAAGAAGAATACTACCATTGAGATTCCTCCGTTAAGCACTGTTGTACCGATATTGTATACCCAGGCTGGAACTAAAAGTCCGGCCACTGCAACCCAGATGCAGTTTATTGAGTTTACAACACAGGTAATGATACAAAATGCAAACACATACCAGGCTATCTGTTTTCCTGCCTTGTCATGGTTTCTAAAGACAAATATCTTTTGTATAGGGAAGTTTATGACCTCACCTATTACCATGGCTACCATATATGCTGCAAAGTATGCAAGACCACCGTGGGCCTGATCATATCCTAAGATATTCCACTGAAATGTCTCATTAAAGAGAGTAAGTGGTATTCCCGGCCATCCAAAGGATGTATCGCCAAGTCCTGCAAATGCCTTGGGCAAAAAGGTTAAAAGCAAATACTTAAATACTGTAATCAGATTGCTAACTATTACAAACAATCCACCTTCTCTGACCCACTTGGCAAGCTTGGGATTCTTTTTCTCAAATCTTGTCCAAATATTCACTATTTCAGACTCCTTTCATATTCCTTGTTTAGTCTTCTGTTTCTAAAGAAACCTGATATCACTTTACCTAATCCCTTAAAGAAATGACCATTAGCTATTACTACAATACCTTCTGTCATTCCCCTGTCTATTAAGCCACCACTCATTTTGTACATGGCTCTAAATGGCATATTGTAGATGAAAAAGATATTTAAATCCGGAATCCCAGCCTCGTAGGAAGCATCCATCTTCTTTTTCAAAATCTTGTAGATTAATCTGCAAAGTCCACTCTTGGCATCTTTCATCTGACATAAAGCATCATTAATCTCTAATGGCCCTGTCTTTTCTTCTGGAAGTGCTCTGCCATATAATCTGGCAAACTCATCACGATGAACATTTCTTATATGACCTGAAGCATAGCTTAATAGCTTGGTTAAATCATAAGGTGCAACATCAGTTGTTCCTTTTATTTCTATTACGGTATCAAGTCTGATGTCTGCGCTGGATGCTCCTACCAAAATAGTGTATTCTCCTGCTTCTGTCTCAAAAGAGTCAGTTGCTACATTAAAATACCTGAAGCTCTTATCATCAAATGGGATGGTGACAACCTTTTCTTCACCTGGCTTGAGAGAAACCTTGGTAAAACCTTTTAGTTCCTTATATGGTCTTATTACCGAGGTATCAGCTTTTCTAATATACATCTGAGCTATCTCTTCACCTGCCAATAAACCAGTATTTTTTATCTTAAAGGTGATGCCTATGTCGTTTATGTTAAGGTTGCTGTATTCAAAGGTTGTATAGCTTAGTCCAAAACCAAATGGAAACTGTACAGGTATCTCAGCCTTTTCGTAATATCTGTAGCCTACATATATTCCCTCTCTGTACTCCAGATTTCTATTCTCTACTCCATCGTAATGCTCTATTGAGCAATCAGCATAGGAGTATGGATAAGACTCTGCAAGCTTGCCAGATGGATTAGCCTGACCTGTCAGTAAATCCAACATGGCGCTTGCTCCAGCCTGCCCTGTCAGATATCCATGAAGCAGACCACTTAGATTATCAATCCAAGGCATCTTCACAGCACTTCCTGCTGACATGATTCCAACCACCTTGGCACCAAGTCTGTGTAAGCTCTCCAGTTCTTTTATCTGGTATTCTGGAATATCCATGGAAAGTCTGTCAGCACCTTCTGACTCTGACACTTCGTCCAGTCCAAAGAAGAATAAAACAACATCTGCTTTATCTATATCTCTTACAACCTTTAACTTATACTTTTCTACCTCTTCTGATATTTTCTCTATATGAGTTGCATTAACTTGAGATGAACCAGCTCCCTGGTATCTTGGTTTATCTGTAAACGGTCCTCTTAGGGCTACCTTACAGCCCGGCTTGAGAGGAAGTACATTGTCCTCGTTTTTAAGAAGTACTGCACTTTTTTGGGCTGCTTCTCTTGCAATATTATGATGAGACTCCTTATCAAAATCATCTGTTGTAGCAGGATGCTCTTTAAAATACTCTACTGCCTCGATGATTGGAACCAGTGCCTCATCAAGCTCTTCTTCTGAGAGTCTTCCACACTCAACTGCTTCAATCAGTTCTCTGGCAGATCCAAGGCCAGGATTTGGCATCTCACAGTTAGACAGGCACTTAACACCATCAACATGGTCATTACTTGCGCCCCAGTCTGTTACTACTATTCCATCAAAGCCCCACTCTTTTCTTAAGATATCAACCAAAAGATGCTTGTTCTCATTTACATAACTGCCGTTTACTTCGTTGTAGGAAGACATAATAGCCTTGGCCCTGCCTTCCTTAACTGCTATCTCAAAGCCTGTAAGATATATCTCCCTTAGAGTCTGTTCATCAACCACTGAATTCATGGCCATTCTTCTGTATTCACGGCTGTTTACCGCAAAATGCTTTGGACATGCATACACGCCCTGGCTCTGAATACCTCTTATATATGAAGCTGCCATCTTGCCTGCAAGAAAAGGATCCTCTGAAAAATATTCAAAGTTTCTTCCGCACAATGGTGATCTTTTGATATTAAGACCCGGTCCCAACAATACATTTACATTTTGTGCCTTGGCTTCCTGCCCCAGTGCCTCACCTATTTTTGTTCCCAGTCTCTCATCCCAACTGTTTGCTATTGTAGCTGCTGTAGGAAAGCAAGTAGCAGGAAGTGAATCATTCAATCCCAAATGATCGCCAGCACCATCAAGCTGTCTTCTAAGACCATGAGGTCCATCTGAGAATGTTATAGATGGAATTCCTTTTGAAGGTATGTCCCGAAGTTCCCATTCATTCTTACCTGATAACAGAGCTGCCTTCTCCTGTAAAGTTAAGCTTTCAATAATCTCACTTACGTTCATTTTCATCCCTCTAAGATTTGACAACATGTTAATACACAGATGTTTTGTCTGTATTTACGTTTTATCACATATATTTTCAAATGAAGCATTCAAAGGATAACTTGTTAAATTTTCGTGATAACTTGCATGATACATTTCTTTTTGTTATCTTCTAGACATGATTAATTTATGTATTGTGGAGGACGAAACAGACCAGGCAGATATACTGCAGGGTCTCATATCGGATTATGAAAAGTCTCATAACTGCCAGCTTTCTGTAACACACCTGTCTGATGGTATAGACCTGGTAGATGGCTACTGTGGGCAGTACGATATCATTCTTTTGGATATTCAGATGAAGCATATGAATGGTATGGATGCTGCTGAAAAGATCAGAGCCTTGGATAATAATGTTGTTATTATCTTTATTACTTCCACCGTTCAATACGCTGTTCAGGGCTACGCTGTAGATGCTTTGGGCTATGTTCTAAAGCCTGTCAGTGCCGCTGCTTTTGAGAAGCTTTTGGACAAATCCATTGATAAAGTTAATTCTTCCAGGGAAAAGGTCTATATAAAGATCTCAGTAGAGGACAAGCAGCTTAAGCTTGACTGCCAGTCTATATACTATATAGAAAGTTCCAGAAACAATGTTGTTATTCACTGCAAAAACGACAGTTTTGTTACTTCTGGTCCTCTTAAAAAGTTTGAGGAGTTATTATGGGACAAGGGATTTTTTAAATGTCACAATGCATATCTTGTCAATCTTTCAATGGTTGATGCGATACAAAAGGAAGACGTAATCCTATTGGATAATACTACTTTGCCCATTAGCCGTAACAAGAAAAAAGAGTTTATGTCAGAGTTGACAAAGGATATTTTATGATGCTTGTGACCTTTTTCAAACCTGAAATCCTTCAGGATACCCCAAGATTTTTTACCGCTATTGCCGAATGGCTTGCAGTCTTCATATATCTTTTTATGTTCAAAAAAAGATATACTGGTCCTAGACTGTGGCTAAGCTGTGCAATAGCTTTTTTTATCATAGCAGCTCAACAGGCTGTTGCAGGTGTGCTATCCATATACTGGTGGATTCCATCCATGATACTTTCCGTTGCCATGATGTATATATTTATGTATGTTATCCTGGATATTACACCTCTAGATTGTGGACTGTTTACCTCCACAGCCTTTGTATTGGCAGAGCTTTCTGCATCCTTGTACAGGCAGCTGTACGTATGGCTGATTGCGGAACGTACTGACACCTTCTTAGCATCTTTTATATTCATGATACTAATCTATTCCATTGTCTATTATTTCTTTTACAGGATTCAAAAAGACAACATACCTGACACCGTAGACCTGGGCACTACCCTAAGCGAGCTGTCCGGTGCAGTAATCACAGCACTTGGTGCATTTTTCATGAGCAATATCAGCTTTGTTTGGACCAACACTCCATTTTCTGCCACCAGCAACATGCTGTACGTTAGAACTCTTGTAGACTTTGGAGGGCTTCTGATGCTTATTACACAGCAAGACAGACGTACTCAGCTTATGATCAAGCACGAAAAGGATGCCATAGACCAACTGTTTCATAAGCAATACAATCAATATCGTCAAACCCTGGATAACTCAGAGCTATTAAGGAAGGAAATGCACGACCTCAAACACTATCTGGCAGCTCTAAGAGGTGAAGACGACCCAGTCAAGCGAGAGGAAGTTCTGGCTGATATGGAACAGGCAATTGCTATTCAGGAATCCTTCATGAACACTGGCAATCAGGTGTTAGATGTTATATTAACAGGAAAAAGTCTTGCCTGCAGCAAGGCTAAAATTACCTTAAGTGCAATGGTTGACGGCAGTCTGTTAGAGGGTATACATGTTAAGGATATTTGCTCTTTGTTTGGAAATATACTGGATAATGCCATTGAGGCTACTCAGCAGGTTGAAGATGTAGATATGCGTCTGATTAATCTTTCCATGCACAAGACCAATCAGTTTATAGTAATAGAATGCGAGAATTATTTTACTTCAAAAATCAGCAGTTCTGATATGCCTCGCACCACAAAAAACGACACCATTCACCATGGTTATGGATTAAAATCCATCAATCAGGTAGCGGACAAATATCATGGTGGCATGACAATATCGGTAGAAAATAATTGGTTTAAAATAAAAGTACTGCTAAGCAAATAGCCTGGCAGTACTTTTTCAATATACTTAATCAAATTTTAGAATCAGCTCAAGAACTCTTTTTGCACATTTTTGTATGTCATTTCTTGTAATGGCTCCCATATCCAGGGCTTTTTTTACTCTCTTTGGATAACCACAAGCCATCTTCACATCGTTACCTGCGAGTATCTCCTTATAATGTTCGCCTCTGGTCCACCAGTCTGTGGTAACCATTCCATCAAAACCCCACTCATCACGAAGTATGCCATCCAATAGTTCCTTGCACTCAGAGGCTCTGTGTCCATTGATGACATTGTATGAGGTCATAATAGTCCATGGCTTTGCTTCTTTGACTATTATCTCAAACTGCTTAAGATATATTTCTCTTAGTGCTCGTTCTGATACTCTTGAATCACAATGCTTTCTGTTTGTTTCCTTGTTGTTGGCGGCAAAATGTTTAACAGAACAAGCCACATTGTTAGACTGTATACCTCTGACCATAGCAGCAGCCAACTTTCCAGTAAGAAGTGGATCTTCTGAATAGTATTCAAAATTACGTCCACAAAGAGGATTCCTGTGAATGTTTACTGCAGGTGTCAGCCATATAGCCAGATTATTCTCCTTGAGTTCTGCGGCGCCTGCCGTGCCTACCTGCTCTATTAAGGCTTCGTTCCAGCTGCATGCTAATGTAGTAGCACATGGCCAGGCAGTAGTTGCCACACCACAGCATGGGTTGATGCGAACCCCGGCTGGCCCGTCTGATGTCATTATACTTGGGATTCCATATTCTGGCATGTTGCCCATACCCCATGTGTTAGCCACGCCAAGATTAGGCTGGCCTCCTAAAAGCTCAATAAGCTCCTCAGTCTCCATCTGATTCAAAAAATCATCAAGACTAAGCTTATCTTCTGCTACATCAATAAGAGGATGTTTGCCCTCTTTGCAGGTGGAAAACAAAAATACACTTTCCCGTCCTCTCACTGCTGGAGCATAGCCTTCCTCTGTACCAGGAATCATTTTATCAAATATACAATCGTCTTTATCATTAGGTTGTCCTGCAGGTAAACTCTCATAGGTGCCGTCTGACAATAGTCTTTTTTCAAGCTGTGTAGGAGCACACCGACTGACTAACTGCTGAAGTATGGTATCCTTTTCAACAGTTATGGTACCAGCTTCAAACACATCACTTATATTGCTTCCAACATACAGTCCATATTCACCTGCTTCAAGTACATAGGCTGATTTTGCAATTATGCCCAAGTCGTCATAGGAAGACATCATATACCTGTTAAAACTAAGTTGAAGCTTTTCCTTTTCACCAGGTAAGAGCTCCTTAGTTTTTTTAAAGGCAACAAGGCTCTTTTTTGACTTTGACAGCTTTAAAGAAGGAGCCGTAACATACAACTGCACAACTTCTTTTCCTGCTGCATTTCCCGTGTTTGTTACTGTTACATCTACTATTATTTTATCATTGGATTTGGCACAGTCATTTACTTGTATAGCAAAGCTGGTATAGCTTAGACCATAACCAAATGGGTATACTCTTGGCTTGTTAAAAGTCTCAAAATATCTATAACCTACAAAAATATCCTCTATGTAATCCACATAATCATAGCTTTGATGAAAACCTGCTGTGGATGGATAGTCTTCAAGTGACGCCGCATAGGTATCAACCAGCTTTCCGCTGGGATATTTGATACCGCATATTACTTCAGCTGCTGCACTTCCGCCCTCCATTCCACCCTGACCTATATTTAGACAGGCTGATATTCTATCATCATCTCTGATCCAGCTTGTATCTATTATTCCACCAATATTTAATATAACACCTACTTTATCATATAAAGATGTTACCTTTTCTATAAGTGTTTTTTCTGACTGTGTCAGATAAAAATCTCCATCTGGGAAAATCTCACCTGAGAGCTTTGGCATAGACGTCTCCGACTCCCATGGGTTATATTCACCTTCATACACTACAGTGGAACGATCCCAGCCTTCTCCAGAGAATCGACTAATAAAAATAAGTGCTACATCAGAGTTTTTGGAAGCCTCCTTGTACATGTCATCACTAAGTACAGGTTCTGATATCATGCCAGCAGCGGCCCCCTTTGAATACATATCCAGCACGTAGTCTCTGTAATAATCTGAAAGAGGTTCAAACACAACTACATGCTCTGTTTCCTTTAGCCCCTGGTAGACGTTTTTTATATACCTGGTATATACATCACCACTTCCGCCGCCGCCTTTTACATAATCAAAAGAACCCTTTCCAAACAGTGCTACCTTTGCATTCTTTTTTAGCGGGAAAAGCCCATTATTCTTTAATAAAACAATTCCTTCAGTAGCAGCTTCCTTGGATAAAGCTATATGCCTGCTACTGCAGGTTACCCTTTCATCCCCAAGAGGAAGATTTGGCTGATATTTCAATCTAGCCCATTTTTCCATATCCTATTGCTCCTTTACTACTGTAAGAAGCATCTTAAATCTGTCCTTGGCCTTTACTGAGTGCGGTACCCCTGATGGCATTACGATACCTTCTCCTGCCTTTACTACATATGATTTGTCAGCTATGGTAATATGCGCTTCACCCTCTAATACGTTAACAAAAGCATCTCCTGGTGCAGCATGAGTACTCACTCCCTCTCCTGCATCAAAAGCCATAAGTGTCATTGCTACTGCCGGTCTTTGAGCCATTGTAAGACTGGCTACTGAGCCTTCCTGATAATCTATCAAATCCTTGATAGTTACAATTGTTTCATGTTCAATATTTTTTATTAATTCGCTCATATTTTTTACTCCTTTACTGTTATCTGTAAAAACTTCGCATCTTTGTTTCCATCAACACTGTGTAATACATGAGATGGAACCATTATGACCTCCCCTTTATTAACAGGATATGTGTTATTCCCATACTTAATCTCTATGTATCCCTCTAACACATAATAAAGAGTATCTCCATAATACTCTTCTTCACTTACATTTTCAAAATCTGAAAATGCCATTAGTACAACGCTGGTATCACAGTCTCTTGTCAATGCCTTACTAACAACCTGATGAGGCTTAATATCAATAAGCTCATTTAATGATTTTGCCCTTTCGATTGGTATGTTTTTTAGCTGCGCCATTTACCCCTCCTTCAACAATATCGTATATTCTGCCAGACAATACTCCCAAAATATTAAGCAAAATTACGTTCATATGTATAGTATACTTAGTGTATAATATAAAAATCAATTCATATATTTTTAGAATGGTATAAAAAATGAGTGAAGTAAAAGTAATTAAAGTAGAAGAAAGCATTTTTGCTGCTAACGATGAAAAAGCCATAGCGACCAGAGAAATGATGACCAAAAACGGTACTTTTTTTGTAAATGTTATGTCTGGTCCTGGTGCAGGAAAGACCACAACCTTATCTGCTCTAATTAATCTCATGAAGGACAAATATAAGATTGGTGAGATGGATGTAGATATCGAAACAAGTATAGATGCTCAGCGTGTAGCTGATGCCACTGGTATTGAATCCCTTCAAATCCATAACGGAGGACTGTGTCACATAGATGCGGATATGACAGCCCGGGCATTTGAAGAGTATGACACCACTGGCTTTGATCTTATGATATTAGAGAATATCGGCAACATGGTCTGTCCAGCAGAATTTGACACTGGCGCTCACAAGAATATCATGATACTCAGTATTCCAGAAGGCGATGATAAGCCCCTTAAGTATCCCCTTATGTTCTCTGTCAGCGATATAGTACTAATCAACAAGATTGATACCATAGACTATTTTGACTTTTCCATGGAAAAGGTTACTGAGCGTATCTTAAGACTCAATCCTACTGCAAAAATATTCCCTATCAGCGCCAAAACAGGTAAAGGACTTGATGCCGTAGTGGAATGGTTTGACTTAGAGATACAGAATATCAAATCACTTAGTTTATAACTCGTGTTCAATAATATATGACCTAAGCTGTTCATATATCTTATCCTCATCAGGCGGACACCCCATGATACACACATCATAATTCTTGGTACATTTTCCTATGCCAAGATGGCCTGTCTGCCCCTGATGACCTTGTCCTATTGCAATCTGCTCGTGAAGCTTTGCAAGCAGTCCCTCTTCTTCAAGACGACACAGTGCCGGAACAAGATTCCCGTAGCAGGCACTGCAGGAATCCACCTCATCTACTGTATAAGACACCTTAAGAATCTTATCCTGCCTATGAATAGTGTTGTCAAGATTACCCTCGTTTAGATGGATAATCTCAGCACAGGAAAGATCACTTATTCCAGATCCCAATTGTTCAGCAAGTGCAATATATGGCACCTCAGATACGTCATAACCCATGATACTGCAGGCAAAGCTGTCAACCAGCACTGGATCCATGGCAGCCATAACACAGTTTCTGATTACAGGGTTTCCCCCGTCTTCAAAATCCAAATCTCCACAGATATGATCCACCACAATAAAATCCTGATGTATTCCACAGGATAGATGTGCTATTGGTGCATGTAAACCAAGAGTGTGGAACTTGCGCTTTTCTGTGTTAGGAATAAGTCCCTTCATGTTTTTAAGAGCGCAGGTAACCTTAGTCTGACAATGGCCCTTAATAACAGGTACATTAATTAAAAAATCCACCCTATCCACAACATCACAGATGTTTAAGGCCATTCCTTTACAGTCCACCTCATGATATCCATCCTTTTGGGTATCATAAAAAGGCACCTGATACTTTTCAGACAGTTCCTTAAAACCACAGAACTCGTAGGCATCACTGGTCTTGTCTCCTACCCATGAGCCCTCTAACATCATAATATTATTATGCCCATTATCCTTAAGATATTCTATAATGCCTGCCACCACCTGGGGATGTGTTGTAGCTCCAAATTCTGCAGGAGTTGGCGCAACAAGGTTAGGCTTAATTCCAACCATTGTATCCTTAGAGGGTATCAACGATATCAAATCAGCCTTATCCAAAAGCTCTTTTGTCATATCCTTGTAATCGGTTCCATAAATCTTAAAAAGCTGGTTTTTATCCATTAATCATCCTTGTCACTTCCTCAACTGTAGGCATTACTCTTAATGCTCCCTTACGAGTTGTAATAATAGATGCTGCTGCATTGGCAAAGTTAAGCATCTCAAAAAGAGCTGCCTCATCCAAGTCTTTATAACCGTGCTCCAATACATAGTGCAAACAGCAGGCTCCAAAGGTATCTCCTGCACCTGTAGTCTCTACAGTGTCCTGTCTTATATATGCATCTGCATGGGCTCTGTGGCCATTACAGTATGCGCGGCTTCCGTCTTTTCCCAGTGATAACAGAATAAGTGGAATATGATATGTATCTGAAAGCTTTGCTACCGCCTCATCGTAATCGTCTATTCCTGTAAACCACTGTATTTCATTATCTGATATCTTTAGTACATGACATTTGCCAAGTCCATATTCTAACTGTTGTCTCATGATATCCATTGATGGCCACAGTGATTCTCTGATATTAGGATCAAAGGAAATAATGCAGTTATTAGCCATAGCCACATCAATAGCATGCTTAGTCGCGGCTCTTACGCCATCATGAGTCATGGAAAGTGTTCCAAAGTGAAATATTTTTGCCTGACTAATCAACTCATCATCAACCTCTTTTATATCCAACATCATGTCGGCGCCAGGATTACGATAAAATGAAAAGCTTCTGTCTCCTGTCTCATCATTTTCTACAAAAGCCAATGTGGTTCTTGCTTCTTTTCCTACAACAAGACCTGTTGTATCTATACCTATATCCTGCAAAATAGTTTTGAGCTTAAGCCCGAAAATATCCTCTCCCACCTTGCCAATAAATGCACATTTATGACCAAGGTTTAAAAGCATACTTAAAACATTACATGGTGCTCCTCCAGGATTTGCTTCAAATAAGCCATTGCCCTGAGGGCTTATACCTGAAGATATAAAATCTATAAGCAGCTCACCAAGCGCTACTACATCGTATTTTTTATCCATTATGTACTCTCTCTTTTAACTAATGATACCGGAAGTAACGATCTTGTTGGAACAGCATCTCCATCATTCTTATGAATGAGCATCTCTATAGCCATCTGAGCCATTTCCTTAATAGGCTGATGAATAGTTGTGATGCTTGGGGTAGTCAGAGAAGATACAATAACATCATCAAAACCCACTACCTTTATTTCTTCCGGGATTTTAATCCCATGCTTTGCGCAAACCTGAATAACCTGCGCGGCAATCAAATCACTGCTGGCAAATATTCCATCAACATCCTTGTGATTGAGCACACATTCCTCTAAAAAATCTCTGTACTCCAGATTATTATATTGTTTTATATTGGTGGCTATCTCATAGTGCTTCACCTGATACTTTTCGCACACTTCTATAAAAGCGTTAGCTCTGGCATCAGCAGGCATAGCAGTCTCATGCACACCGCTAATATGTAATAGATTGCGACATCCCCGTTCTATCAGATGCTCTGTTGCCATGCGTCCGCCCTGAGCATTATCACACTCTATGGAAGCATCACCATTTTCCAAATATCGTTCCAGGGTAATAATAGGAATATTACTGCCCTTGAATTCATCTATGGATACAACTGCAGAGCCAAGAATTATTCCCGCCACGCGGTTGCTGGTACACATCTCAAGATATTCTCTTGTCTTGGCATCCTTTCCCTGGGAATTACATAAGATAATCTTGTATCCTCTCTTATACGCTTCATTCTCCAGATTGCTGATAAGCTCACTGAAATATGGATGCTTTATGTGAGGCATGATTACACCAATAGTATTGGTAGATTTTTTTGAGAGGCTTCTGGCCACCTCATTTGGGTGGTAGTTGAGCTTTTTCATTGCCTCATATACCTTTTGACGGGTCTCATCGCTGATATATCCCCTGTTATTCAATACTCGAGATACTGTGGTTACTGTAAGTCCAGTCTCAGCTGCCACATCTTTTAATGTTGCCATAACTCCTCCATTCGATAGACGGTTACCTTGGGCTTAAAATCGCTCTCCCAAACTATCGTATTTGTATTCCCACTAAGAAGATATGCCCCAAGTAATAAGTTATCCCCCTGGGTCACTTCAAGAATATTATAATCTATTGCAAGGAAAATTCCACGTGACTCTGGTAACATTTTATAGCTTTTATCATCAATGATAATGGTTCTTTCAGCTGCTTGATATGATATTTTTGTATCACCTGAAAAAAATGTCCAGTTACAATCGCCAACATCCTCTATTACAAGATTAAACGGGCCCTTATCAGGCACCTTATCACAGACAACAAATCTGTCTGCCACTTCTTTGGGAAGCTTCATGCTAAGACTAAGTGCATCCTCTAATCTACATAAAGAAAGCTCTCTGGGATATCCCATGGCACCATTGTAGTTAATACCGTTGGCATTAAGCTTAAGCCATGGTATTTGAATAGTTCTGTCCTTAATCCCCGAATAGCTTTGAGCTGCATAAGGCACTTTATTGGCATATGCTTCATGTTTGATGCCATCTGTTTTAAACTCATATCCATCAAAATCGCCTGCATAAAAGAAACCATCAGCAGCAATAAATACCCATACTTCCCTGCCATCCACATTAAAAGGTATAAGATCAGGACACTCCCAGGCATCAGGAAGTGTTAGACGTTGTGTCGGATTCCAGTTATATAAATCCTTGGATCTAAAGATGCCAAAATCATTGGCATCAATATATAAAACCATGATATAGGCATCACTTTTTTCATGCCAAAATACCTTGGGATCTCTCGTTTCTTTGGTTATAACATCCACGCAGACACCAGGCTGTTTTTCTAGAGTCAATCCTCCATCTTGGCTTATGGCCATACGCTGTGTAGGCAGCTTACTCTGACTCCATCTGGTGGCGCCAGCTGCAGTATAAAAGAAATACAGCTTATCATCTTTTTTTATGCCACTGCCAGAAAACATCATACCGTTTTCATCAGGAAATAATACAACATCATGTTGTATCCAGTTCACAAGGTCAGTACTTGTAGCATGGCCCCACATCATATTATCCCAGATACAGTTAAAAGGATTATATTGAAAATACAGATGATAGTATTGCCCATCATATACCAGCCCATTAGGGTCGTTAATCCAACCATGATTTGCAGTAAAATGTAAACAAGGTCTGGGCTCCACATTATTGTATGGCATGTTCTCATTTCTTATGGAATTCAAATATTCATCCGAAAAATCCCCTTCAAAATCAATATCTTTTCCTATATATTCTGATACCAGAACAGAGGCAAAATACTCTTCACAGTATCCTGCCTCCTGTTTTTGAATGAATGGTATATTAAATTCGTGTATCTTTTCGCCCTCACAAAAGAGGGACAGATACTCATGGGTACCTTTTTTGTTAATTGGAAACCACAAGTACTTTTTTTCTATATGCATACCTTCTCCTTAAGAATGAGTTATCTCAAACTCCTTTGATTCAAAGTCTGCCACAAGTCTTGCAAAATCTCCACCATTTTTTCTCACAATCACAAGATGCTTATCATCACACTCTTCCAGTTCAAAGCTTCCATCAAAGGCCCTGTGTGTATTTCTAAATCTCATAAGATCAAGTAAAGATTGAACCACAGGCCTTTTTATTTCATCATCAATCTCTTCGATGGTGTAATAGTGTCTGTTGATGTTGCGTCCCACCTTGGTCTCCTCCAAAAGCTTTAAATCATTTTGACCAGCCAAAAGTCCTACATAATATATCTGTGGTATACCGGGTGCAAAAAGCTGAACAGCTCTTGCCAATAGATATGCTTTGTCGTCATCTCCCAATGCAGAATAATAGCTGCAATTAACCTGATATATATCAAGATTGTTATAAGCTGCGGTGTTGTATATCTTTTTGACGTTTGCACCGTATTTAAATATGTCTTCCTTGGTTCTTTCTATCTCCTCATCTGGAAGAAGATCCTTTACATCTACCACTCCTATTCCATCGTGAGTATCAAGGGTGGTAAACTGCTTTCTTGGGCAGATTCTCAGCCAATTCTTAAGATACTGGGTCTGACCATAATATAATGCATTGATAAGAAGCATCGGAAGAGCAAAATCATATACATAGTAATCTTTTCCTGCTATCTTTTTTTGCATGGTGTAATGCTCATGAATCTCAGGAAGAAGAACAGTACCAAAAGGTTCAACTATTTTATCGCACTCTCCTATGAACTCCCAAATATCAGGCTCTATGAAAAAACAGCTGGTACCTGCTTTTTTGGTGGCATAGGCAAAAGCATCCAATCTAACCAACGCCGCGTTGTGTTTACAAAGAGTCTCCAAGTTATCTCTTATAAAAGCCTTGGCTCTATCAGACTTGCAGTTGATATCTATTTGCTCCTCATCAAAAGTACACCATACTTTTTCTGTGGTGCCATCAAAAAACTTAGCGTCTACATAAGGTGCTCTTGGTTTTCTCTTATAGATGACATCTACCTCCTCAGGTGTAGGTTCTCCATTATCCCAGAAATCCTTATATCTTATGAATAAATCCTTATATTCAGATTCATCTTTTTTCTCCAGAAAGTCCTTGTAATACTCACTCTGAGCAGATATGTGATTTATCATATAGTCAAACATCAGATAATAGTTTTGCGCCAAAGCATCAATGTCAGACCAATCTCCAAAGGCAGGATCTACAACATGATAGTTGGTAGGTGCGAATCCTCTGTCACCAGATGAAGGAAAAAATGGAAGGACATGAACACCTCCTATTGCATCTTTAAAATGCTTATCCAGTACATACTTCAAGTCCTTTAGATTGTTGCCCATGCAATCAGCATAGGTAATAAGCATGCATTTATTCTCCAATTTTCTCATTTCACCGCTCCTGCTGTTACACCTTCAACGATATATCGCTGTAGGAAAATATATAGTATCAATATAGGTAACATGGCCAATAACAAGGCGGCCATAATAAGTCCCATATCTGTAGAATAGGTGCCATAAAACACCTTGGTTGCAATAGGTATTGTATAAAGCTCCTTGCGTCCTAATACCAGTGATGGTAACAGGTAATCATTCCAAAATGCCATTGCATCAATGATGGCAACTGTAGCTATGGTAGGCTTAAGCAATGGAAATACTATCATCCAAAAAGTCTGCCATCTGCTGCAGCCATCTATTCTAGCAGCCTCCTCCAAGGAAATAGGCACATTGGTTTTGATTGAACCATGGAACATAAAGGTTGCCATGGATAAGGAAAAACCTACATGCATAAATATCAGGGTTGCCCTGTGATTTAGGATTCCAAAGATTCCACCGTATAAGGATACAAGAGGAATCATTAGTACCTGAAATGGAATAACCATAGATGCAATCATCAATACAAAAACTATTTTTCCAAACTTCCAGTTATTTCTTTGAATTACAAAGGCTGTCATGGAAGACAACAGTATTGTAAAAATGGTCGCTAAAGTTGTTATAATTACAGAATTTCCAAAAGACTGCCAGAACTTCATTTTTTCCATAGCCTTAGGAAAATTAGCAAGTGTAAAACCATGCTTTCCTATCAGTGCAAGAGGCTGACCAACAATATCTGATTTAACCTTGAATACATTGATAATTACCATGTAAAAAGGAAAGATAAAACAGAATAAAAGTACAGCTAATATGACTATCATAATTGTATGACGTATTAATCTATTGATTCTGGCTTTTTTGTTAGCATCCATTACGCTTCTACCTCCCCTTTCTTACCTGCCCAAACCTGAAGTCCGCCTATGATTGCGCAGATTACAAATAAAATAAGTGCCTCAGCCTGACCTTTTCCATAATTTTTGTTAATAAATGCCTCGTTATACACCTGCATTGCTGCAAGTACTGAGGTTCCGTATGGATTACCGTTGGTCAATGAAAAATTCACATCATAAACCATAAAACATCTGGTTATGGATAAGAACAGACACTGAACAAAGGATGAGGTCATAAGTGGTACCGATATATGTATAATGGACTGACTTCCAGTACATCCATCAATTTTCGCAGCTTCGATTACATCCTCAGATACGCTCATAAATCCGGCTACATATATAAGCATCATGTAGCCTGCATACTGCCAGACAGATACTATAATCAAACAAGCCATAGAACCAATCTCTGTTGACAGCCAGGAGGATGACAGTAATGGGCTGTTTATTGCTTCTCCCACCGCAACAAAAGCCTTGTTAAATACAAACTTCCAAACATAACCAAGCACAATTCCTCCGATTAGATTTGGAATAAAAAATCCCGCTCTAAAAAAATTCTGTCCTTTTATCTTGCTTGTAACCATAAAAGCAAGAATAAAAGCCAATGTATTAATAAGTATTACTGCAATAAATGCATATATAAATGTTCTCCCCAGGGACTGCCAGTATGCAGTATCATTAAAGGCCAAAATGAAATTTTCAAGGCCAACAAAAGGCTTTTCTTTTGACACTCCGTCCCAGCTTGTGAATGTCAGATAAATACCATAAATAAATGGAATAATAACCACTGACAAAAATATGAAGGTTGATACACCAGCAAATAATAAATATTGTCGCACTTTGTAGCCCAAGGTATTTGTCTTCATAGCATTTTCCCCTTTCAAAATAACTAATTATGGAGGGAGCTAATGCCCCCTCCAAGAGGTAATTAGTGAGCAATAGGTGTAGCACCCTTGAAATAATCAACCATAGCCTGTGCCAACTCATCACGAGTCATCTTCTCATCAAGATATTTTTGCATAAGCTCCTGTCCTACCACTGTCATGTGGTCATCTGGAAGGTAGTTGTAGTTTGCAATAAGATTGTTTCCATCTGCATAAGCCTTTACAGATGATGAAAGTGGATCAAGGGCTGAAGCGTCAATATTGTCAAAGGCAGGAACAAGTAAGCACTGCTCTGTGAGGAATGCATTACCATCTGCTTCAAAAACAATCCAGTTGAGAAAATCCTTAGCTGCCTGCCGCTGAGCTTCTGATGTATTATCTGTAGAATCTACGATAAAGTACTTAGAACCACCACCGCAAAGCTTTGTATTCATGCCATCTTCCATATTCTGAGGTACAGGCATGATTCCCATATTCTCGGTATAATCATACTGATTGAGAACTGACCAGTCCCAGTTACCGCCGAACATGAAAGCAACCTCACCTTCAGCAAGCTTCATTGAAGACTCTTCTCTGTCAGCGTTAGCTGCTGAACCCTTTGCGTAGTTGTATTTAATCAAAGTATCAAAGGTATCCATCATGGAATTGAACTTCGCATTTGATGCCATATCCTCTGAGCCTGCTAACAAGCCATTTACAAAGGCATCTGGATCAGCCTGCTGCTCATAGATTTCTGCTGCATAGTGTGCACCAAGTGACCAGTATTCACTAAGAATAGCTACAGGTTTTTCCATACCGCCTGCTACAAGCCTATCCAAAAGAGCTGTAAAGCTGTCTAATGTTGCATAATCTGTAGGATTAAAGGTCTCTCCCGTAATAGATTCGATAGCATCTGCATTATAGATGATGCCTCTTGCTTCTACACAAGTTGGAAATCCTGCAACCTTGCCATCTACTGTAATTGCAAGATTTGTATGTGATACCCACTCTTCATTGCTAAGGTCTGTAGCGTAGTCAGCCGCAAGACTGTATACATCCTTAGGATCTACCATAGCGATAGTATATGGATCGTTTGATGCATATCTTGTAGATAACTGCGATGCAACTGTTGTATCTGTATCAGCACAGTATACTTCCACTTCTACTCCAGTTGATTCCTTATAAGCCTCAGCCATCTCTTCAAACTGTGTCTGAACCTCAACCTTGGAATTTAAGATTGTAATCTTTACATCATCTGTTGATGCACCTGCATCCTCTGTTGCTGCTGTGCTGTTGTTATCTGTTGTGCCAGCTGCACCAGAACCCTCTGTGTTGCCACAGGCTACCATGGAAACAACCATCGCTGTTGCCATAAGTAAACTCAATACTTTTTTCTTCATGTTATCCTCCTTCTCAAAAACATGTGGTTTATTATGTAGCAAATCCTAACATCATGTTTCCGCTATGTCAATCGGTTGACATATATTTTATTGCACGTAAATAATTTTTTGTAAATATATGACAGTATGGGTTTTGGCTTTTTGTGTAAAACAGAGTATTTTATGTTAATATTTATGTCAATTTTATATGTCAACCAGTTGATATACGCGCATAAAAAAAAGAACTGCGACTATGTCGCAGTTCTTTAGGACTAACTAATCTGATAATTGTTTCTTCCACTTTCTTTTATATTGTAAAGATTTAAATCTGCTGTCTGAATAATTTCATTGTAGCTGTAATTAAGCTTCCTGTTATTATATGCCGCTCCAACACTTATGGTAAGTGAAAGCTCTGGCACTGCATCCAGGTGGATTTCCTGAACCTTATCAACCATTTCAGATATAGTTTCTTCAAGCTCCTCCAGCGTAACATCATTAAAGCAGATAATAAACTCATCTCCGCCATAACGCACTACTCTGTCACCCTTTGAAGGTTTGATTTCAGACTGTAACAGCTTTGCTATACTAACCAAGGCCCAGTCTCCAACACTATGTCCGAAGCTGTCATTTACATCCTTGAAATGGTCAACATCAATAATAGCCACCGAATAGCAGTGTTGTGCATCCTTCCAATTCACGGTCTCAGAATCCAGTATCTCAGAATTCAAATAATGTCTTGAATAACAATGTGTCAGGCTGTCCTGTTCTGCAATAAGCTTCATCTTCTGACCATCCTCCTTGATTCTAAGCACTAAAAGAATAATCATTGAAAGACAGAAAGAAACCGCCACAATAACAACCTTTGCAATAATGTCTGTCGATACACTGTACCAGCCGTTAACAGGTTCAATATCAAGATGCCAATTGAGATTGTATACATAGAAGGATTCTGAAATAGCACTTTTCATTCTTGCATTAGTTTCCTCTATGACCACTTTATTGCCGTTCTCATCCACATACCATAATCGATAATCTAATTGCATCTTTCTTAGATTATCGAGATTAAAGGCATCCAACAGATTGTCAAAATCCATGGTAGCAGTTACCATTCCCCACAATCTCTTGCTTTCACCCTCCTGAATATATACAGGAGTTCTGATGGCCATTCCCACACCACCTTGTACCAGGTCAAAAGGATTGGTTATTATTGTCTTGCCCTTCTTGTACGCCTCTATTGCATCCTGATTGCCAAGCTTTGAAGAATCAGTATAATCAAATCTTAAAAATGCTTCGTTACCCTCCACCGGATATACCTTGCTGACAACATTATTAGGTGCAACAGCAATATTCCTAAGAGCAACTCCCGTATCTTCTTCTACAGACTCATACATTGATTCTGCTATCTTGTCAAAGAATCCAATATCTCCATCATTTTCAATTACCATCTCACGGAGCATATATGACCTTACAACCACCTTATCCACACAACTGATAATGTAGTTGGACTCATTTACAGCAAGATATCTGTACCGTTCCTTCTGGTCCATAATCATGGACTGAATAAGCGCCGCATACATTACATACAATACTGTTGTAATTACCAGGAAAAAAATAATCGCATATTTTCTATATTTTCTCATAAGCCTACCGTATTCAAATAGAAATAGTTAACGTTGAACAAAGAATAGCATTATACTGTGATTAACCTGTGACTAAAAAAGCAGTCAAGGTAAATTTACCCTGACTGCCATATCTTTATCCTCTGTCTCGTCTTCGATCTTTGCCGCTTTGTTTGTAGAATTCAGACTTATCCTTGTACATCATCTCTTCAGCCGTTCTCACCAACAGATTTTTGTCCAATTCAGCTTTGTTCATACAATGCCAACCAATGGCAACATTATATCCTAGTTCATCTATATCCGACTTAATGTCGTTCATTATTATATTCATGGTAGCATCGTCTTTGCCAAAAGCAAAGGCTACAAATTCGTCTCCACCAATGCGATATGTATTGTGATTGCCAAAGGATTTAGCCACTCTGGAGGCTATAAATCTTAGCATTTCATCTCCTGCTGCATGTCCCTTTTCATTATTAAGCTCATGTAGACCGTTCGCATCCACATATGCGCAGGCTACTGTGCTGTCTACCTTAGTCTCGATTGAGGCAAGGTCTGTCTCAAAACAGTTTCTATTATGAACTCCTGTCAAGAGATCCACTCTTGATGAATTGTACAACTGACGTTCCAAGGTAAATCCCATTATCCTGTAATGATTAACAAATATGCACACACATGGGCCAAATAATCCATAGGCTATGGCATCCACCACATCCTGAATCATAACCTCGCCACTCTTAAATGTAACACAAAACATGATAAACAGGCCCACAAAGAATGTGTTTATCAGCAACGCAAATATTGGTCTTCCAACGATAAGAACCGGAAGAATAACAAGAGTTACCATAAAATTAACAGACCTGTCTGATACATCCGTAACGCCTATGTATATGCCATAGATATAGGCATAAGAATAGAATAACAGCTTAAGTACAACGTCTGACTTTTCTTCCTTGTTAAGATTAATTTTTGCCAAAATAAACAACAGTACAGACATTACCATGCCTATAAGATATGCATCTGCTGACATGGTTATACTGTCACCAACAAAAAAACATATTATTTCAAGCACAACGACTATTGCAAACAATAGCATTGATAACATGTAAATCAGTTTGATGTTATTTTTGGCAATATCATCTTTGGATGCTTCAAAGGATTCCTTGTCTACTCCTGCGTAAAGCAATACTTTTTTAAAAAACATATATAATACCCCATAATTATCACCACGGGGATTACTATACCACATCTATCCAATAAATAAAATGTTAAACGCAGGAATCACATATTTTTTTCGAGATAATTAATATCTGATGCTGATTATTCTCAATTCCTGATTTTCAAAATTATCATCTGTATAAACATCTGAAAACCAAAGACAGCCATCACAAAGCATGGCACCCTGGGAATTACATGAGATATCAGTACAGGTCTCTTTACCAATGCTATCTATAAATTCCTGAGGAATGGAAGAATTCCAGTCTTCCTTCAGGAATTCATCTGCATTATTGTATTCATTTCCTGCTATAGTGATAGGATAGCTTATCTTTGCAGACAAAGATTTCCAGTTTTTGCCTGTAAAATCTTCTTTAATTCCTGCAGCAAAGCTTTCTACCTCCTGCTTTCCTCTGTTTGTAAACACAACATAATAATCATCTGCATTTTCTGCAGTCTCTGTCGCTTCGTCTTCCTGGACTTTTGTATTTGTATCCTCTGTTTGAGACTTACTATCATCCTTCACAATAGTTGGTGTTGTATCCTCTTCGCTGAGATTGATTGTAGTAACACCTGCTGACTCTTCTGCTGGCAGCTCTGTAATTGTAATTGATTTGTTGCAACCGCTGAGCATAAGGGTTGATAATAACCCAAACACTACCATTGATTTCTTTAACATATTTTCTCCTTTATCCTTTGTTCTAGTTTACCTTAAGCGTATATTCCACTTCATCTACAACTACCTTATCTACATTATTGACATCATAGATACAGGTAAATGGAGCGGCATAATATATACTGTCAGGCTTGTCGACATGATAATAATCAGTGTCATATATATAATCACGAATTAAATCATAGGCAATATCTGTCCTGTTTGCTTTTGATACAATCCGTGTTTTTTTAAGCATGATATTACAGGCTGACTCAAGACATTCATCACTTAAATCCAATGCTGATTCCTCAAATCTTGTAGCATCAAAATCACAATATCTGATGGAGATAGGTGACAGCTCTATGGTGCTTCCATCTAAGCTTGCAAAAACTCTCTTTTTCACCGGAATAGTATTGGTAAGTGTCAGAGAACCCAATGTGTTAGGCACATTTAAACTACCATCTCCATATTCATCACATTCCCATATTTCTACACTAGGTATTACTTCCTGTTCTGAGTCTGCAAGCAATGTATATAGTAATAAAACATACTGTTTATCCTTGGTAGTTACATCATAATCGATAAACATACTAGAAGCTCCCATATTGGTGGAGATAGTCGCATATTTTGTTGCCTTTTCATTGTATCTGTACTGCTTCATCTCCTCTCCCGATGTATACAAACACAATGTATAATCAGTGTCTGGATTGGTGTTTTCTATACTGCAATATATAGCGCCTAATCCATTTTCAATATCAACCATGGTGTTTTCAACGCAGATGCTAAAGTCTCCCATGGTAGTAACTTCAGTGCTCTCTGAAATATATTCACTGTAGCTTTGGGCATTCTTTTCAGAATGTCCCAACATCCTGGCAAAGCCACCTGTTGTTGCGGCATAAGTAACACCGGAAACAGATAACACCGATACCAGAGAACAAATGGCAGCCTTTACTATTTTTCTCATTTTGATTATTTCCCTTTCCTGATTGGCTCTTGCAAGACAACGATCAAGGGTTGAATCAAGTCTGGATGGAATATTTGCATCAATATGAGTTTTAAGTTTTTCAAATTCATCTACATTTCTCATGCTAATCCTCCAATCTTATTCTTAGAATCTGTAAAGCCTTTTTTTCCTGAGAATGAATTGTAGTCTTGGGTTTTCCAAGAACCCTGGCTGTCTCCTCTAATGTGTAATCCATCAGCCATCTCATAACAATTACATCTCTTAGCTTTACTGGAAGAGAATCTATTGCGTTTTTCAACTCTATTGAATCTATGTCTATACTGTAACTGTCAGTGTCAGAAAGCTCATCGAAGGATTCGAACTGCTTTATCTTCATATATCTTTTTTTACAGAGGTTAATAAGTATTCTTGTAATCCAGGTTTTAAAATACTCCTCATTACGAAGCTTGTTCTTATTTATATATGCCTGATATACAGCCTCATCTACCATATCAACGGCAGCAATCTCATCCTTTGTATAACTAAGCGCAATATAGTATAACTGTTTTTTTACACTCTCTATCTGCGTGCAAAATACATCGTCCTTCAAGTCGTGCCTCCTTCGCACCATCACTCTGGCATGCCTTATTTGTTTATATCTGTTTGTATACATATATTAGAGTCAGATATATCTCATTTTTACGAAAAATATTTTAAAAAATAAAAAAGAGGTCTATGCCTCTTTTTTTTCTACTGCATTATTGATTGCCTTGCCCATAACGTATGCAGCTAACGGTCCTACAATATCAACTGTGGCTTCAACGTCACCTGTAGATACTGCATATATGGAGTCTCCATCTGCTGTAGTATGAACTGGTCTGATAGTTCTTCCATATCCATTGTGTGTCATAGCTGCAACCTTGTTAAGATCAGTCTTATTAAGCTTAGCATTGGTCACAACGATTCCAAGTGTTGTATTTGCTGTAAAAAGGGAATCAGGAAGGTTGCTCTCCTTTGAGTATAATCCCTGCACATTGGCCATCACCTCAAAAAATGGTACTTCTCCCTCTAACAGATTTCCATCGTCATCTACGGCACCTGCTATTTTTTTATTGGTGTCGATGTCATATATGTCACCTAGCGCATTTACTACTACAAAAGCGCCCACCTTAAGCCTTCCAAGTTCCACAGCATAGTGGCCAAAGCCGCCCTTCATACAATTTTGAAAGTGTGTATATTTTCCTACTGTAGCACCTGTTCCTGCGCCAACACTTCCCATGGCAGGGCTGTTCTTAGTAGCATTTTCACAGGCTCTGTATGCCATAGCCTTGTCTGGTCTTGCATTCATATTACATGGCTTAAGGTCAAAAATATCTGACTGACACACCAAAGGAACCTTGGTAATTCCAACATCAAAGCCTATTCCTCTTTCCTCGAGATACTGCATTACACCGCCTGCTGCATCAAGACCAAAGGC
>JABUSV010000182.1 GCA_021442555.1 Pseudobutyrivibrio sp.
ATGCAGGTTACAGAATCTTTGCTTCAGATGCAGAGATGAACTACTTCTCAGGAGACAGCGCATGGGTTGTTGACGGTGCACTTAATCTTTCACAGTCAAGAATTGACTACATGGATCTTTCAGTAGAGCTTTATCAGCAGGATCTCACAGCTTACGCTTCACAGTGGGCTACTCCATGGTATCAGGCTATGGCTGGCGAGGTACCTATTCTTACAGCTGAGACACAGTGGGGTACAGATGACATGAACATCTGGGATGCTGAGTCATTTAACGCTGCTACAGAAGGCATGGAAACAACACAGGTATTCGCATTTGGTCTTCCAGCATGGGGCGTTCTTACCATGAGAGACAATGTTAAGGATACAGCAGGAAAGTGGGGCGTATGCTCAGGTCCTGCATATGGTTTTGGTGGTGGTACATTCATCGGTATCTCTGCTAAGTCGCAAAGACAACAGACAGCTTGGGAGTTCGTTAAGTTCTGTACTTTAAACGAAGACACAGCTAACTGGTGGATTGAGCACTCACAGGGGGATACAGTTTCTCTCATTCCAGTACTTGATGCTCACAAGGAAGATGCAAATGAAGTATATGGCGGCCAGAACCTCTACAGCTTCTGGTTAGAGCAGGCTAAGGGTATCGACTACTCTAAGGTTACAAGATACGACAAGCTCGTTGGCGATGCTTGGGGCAAGGCTATCTCAAGTGTTAAGACAGGTGAGAAGGACAAGGAAACAGCTATCAACGATTTCTATGATGAAGTAGCTGCTACATATCCAGAGCTTACAATCAATAGATAAACGAGAAACAGTTTAAAAATCATAATTTCCTTTCGCAGTTCAACAGGCTGCGAAAGGATTTATTTTTAAAAGAAAGGGAAGAGTGATGGGATCTAAGAGATCAAACGGAAAATTAAAAAGCTACGACAACATGGGGTATCTGTTCGTACTTCCATTCGTAGTAGTGTTCCTTATCTTTAGTGTGTACCCGGTTCTTAGAACTTTATACTTCTCATTTACGGATGTTAAGATAGCAGGTCTGGGAAATGAAAACTGGGTATGGTTTGCGCAGTATAAGCGTGTAATCACAGATAAATTTTTCTGGCGTTCGCTACTTAATACAGTTCGAATCTGGGGCGTAAATATTGTACTTCAGCTTGGACTGGCATTTTTACTTACAGTTATTTTCAGTGATATCAAATACAAGATAAAAGGTCTTGCAGTATTTCGTATTGTTTACTATTTGCCTAACTTGATTGCAGCCACATCCATTGCGTTTTTATTCAACACGCTGTTGGATTGGAGATTTGGTACCTTCAACCAGATTATTGCTTCAGTGTACAAGTTATTTGGACAGACCTACAATCCGGTAAACTGGTTGGGAGATTCGGCTACAGCAGGAAATGTTATAGCCATAATCAGTGCCTGGATGTGGTTTGGTAATTCCTTCCTCATGCTCATGGCAGGCGTTCAGGGTATCTCAAGAGATTACTTTGAGGCAGCTGCAATCGATGGAGCAGGAAGATGGACTGTTTTTGGAAAAATCACATTACCTTTGCTTAAGCCAATCCTTATGTATGTGGCAATCACATCGCTTATTGGTGGTCTTCAGATGTTTGATCTTCCATACCTTATGAGTGCCCCTACAAGCTCAAGCTACGATTCGGTTTACACATCAGTAATGTATCTATATAAATTCGGATTTACCACAGGTACAACCCAGACAGGTTATGCAGCAGCAATTGCATACATTATTTTCATAATCATTCTTGCTGTCTCACTGGTACAGCTTAAGATATTCAACAGAAAGGAGGACTAGAGTAATGAACATTGGATTTAAAATCAAAAAAGCTTTGCTCTATGTTTTCCTCATTCTATTGGGCATCATCTGTATGCTCCCATTTCTTCTTATGATGGTTAACGCCACAAGAAGTGGAAGTGAGATTGTAACGAGCTTTACCCTGATACCAAGCACTCATCTTAAGGAAAACTGGGATCAGGTATTCAAATATTTTAACCTGTTCAAAGGAATGTGGAACAGTGTAAAGGTTGCAGTTCCAGCAACACTGTTATCTATTTATTTTTCGGCAATGACAGCGTATGGTCTTGCCATGTACAAATTCAAGGGAAACAAGCTGCTGTTTACAACAATCCTTGTATTTATGATGATTCCAGGTCAGTTGGGACTCATCGGTTTTTACAATCTGTGTACAAGATTACACATTGTTAACACTTATATTCCACTTATTTTACCTGGAATAGCAGCTACGGGAACAGTGTTCTTTTTAAGACAGTATGTGTTATCAGTAATGCCACCTTCTCTTATTGAAGCCGCAAGAATGGACGGGGCAGGTGAGTTTTATATTTTCCACAGAATTGCTATCCCTATCATGTCGCCTGGTCTTGCAACCATGGGAATAATGGGATTTATCGGAAGCTGGAATGCATATCTGATGCCAATGATTGTTCTTAGCAAAAACGAGAAGTTCACACTTCCTGTTATGATGGCAACTCTTCGAGCATCAACAGACATCAACAGCAACCAGGGTGCAATATATCTGTCAGTAGCTATTTCAGTAATACCTATTCTGCTGGTATTTGCATTTTTCTCAAAATATATTATTAGCAGTATCTCTGCTGGTGCTGTTAAGGAATAAATCTTCTTCATCTTTATAATTACCTTGCGATTAGAGGCCCTAAGTAGGTGCCTCTTTTTGCGCCTTTTAAAAAATGGTATTATTATTCCGTATTTAGGAGTAGAGAATAGTCATGAAAAGACGTTTTATTAGAAAAATTACAGCATTAAGTCTTGCAGCTATAACCCTGCTTTTGGTGGGGTGTGGCACCACCACAGAGTCAAAAGATAATGCCTGCGATACCAAGTTGTCTGAGGACATCCCGGGCTGGAAGAGATACGCTACAGAGGAGCCTGTTATCTTTGACTGGTATATCAATTATTCATGGTTTGTTACAGGCTGGGGCAACAATCTGGTATCAAAGAAAATAACTGAGGACACCGGGGTCAGCGTGAATTTTATCGTTCCCAAGGGAAATGCAGAGCAAAAACTCAACTCCCTTATCAGCACGGATTCACTGCCTGATCTCATAACCTTGGAATGGTGGGATATGGGTATCAATGAGATGATATCCAAGGATATGGTTTATGCTTTAAATGAGCTTGCTGACCAGTATGATCCTTATTTTTACAAGATTGCAGACGGCACAGTTGTGGACTGGTACACAGCAAATGATGGTAATATATATTCTTATCCCAGCTCATCCACTACCCCTCAGGATATGGAGAACAATAAAAATATTGCCTCCAACCAGACTTTTTTGGTGCGAAAGGATATCTACGAGGCCATCGGAAGTCCTGATATGAGCACTGTAGAGGGATTCTCTGATGCAGTAAGAAAAGCAGTGGAGATGTTTCCAGAGGTCAACGGTGAGCCATTGATTCCAATAGGCGCTCACGAGTTTGACGAGATAGGATGCCCTTCCTTTGACAAATATCTGATGAATTATCTTGCCATTCCATATGAAAAGGATGGTCAGTTCTACGACAGATTTACAGATGAAGAATATCTGAAATGGCTCAAGGCCTTCAGACAGTTGGGGGAAGAAGGATATCTGGCTGACTGTATTTTTGTAGATAACAGAACTCAGATGAGTGAAAAAATAGAGCGTGGCCAGTATTTTTGCATGATGTATCAGAGAACTGACCTGGCAGATCAGCAAAAGGTGCTGTACAAGTCAAACCCAGACAGTATCTACATGGCTATCGAGGGACCTAGAAACAGCAACGGCGATGACCCAAAGCTTCCTGTAAATACCATCAACGGTTGGACGGTTACTCTTATTTCCAAGAACTGTAAGCACCCGGACAGAGCCATAGCTTTTATGAATTATCTCATAAGTGATTACGGTCAGAAAATAACCAGTATCGGTATAGAGGGTGAGACCTATGACATCATAGATGGGAAATATGTGTTGAAGCCTGAGGTGGAGACTCTGCTATATGCAGACCGCAAGGCTTATGATGCTACGTATGGATCTGATAATGCGTACTGGATGCTGCAGGATAACGTCATGCAGAGTCAGTGGATGCCACCATCCAAAGAACCTGTTCACCAGATGGAGGAATGGACCTACAAATACGCAGCCTACACTGGGCAGTATGAGATATACGTAAAAGAAGAGAGTCAGGTAGGTTTTGCCAAGGACAGAATAGAAAAACTCTGGAGCAAGACTTTGCCACAGCTTCTTTTGGCAAAGGATGACGCAGAGTTTGACGCCATAGTAGAGGATTTCAAAGCCCAAAGAGAAGAGTTAGGTTATGAGATGCTCTTAAAAGAAGAGACAAGACAGATTATAGAAAATAAAAGGCGACTGGGATTGGAGTAGTATATTGAGAAAGATTTGGGAATACGCAAGCGGCTTAAAACTGAATACCAAGTTTACGATGCTGATTGTAATTGCTTTTATCATTCCCATCGCTTTTTTGGCTGGGGTGCTCTATTACAATATGGAGCGCAATGTTATTGATGAAAATGTATCCAATCTCAGCTATATCATGGACAGAAATGAACAGCAGATACATACCAATCTGGATGCCGTGAACATGTCGACCCAGTTTACCCTCTCAGATGTGGGAATCCTGGAGGTTCTTAACACCGCTGCTGAGGGAGAAAAATACTCTACAAGTGAACTAATCAGAATCTACGATGAGGATGTGTCAATGCTGGAGCGTCTGGTTAACAACAACCCGCTGCTCTACAACGTCAGAGTGTACGCCAGCAATGACAACCTGCAGGAGATGATGCCTGTTATATACAAATACTCCAGAATGCAAAAACTGGATTGGGCCAACAAAGGCAACATCTACGGATGGCATTTTGGATACGCTGATACATTATTTTCTACTCTGGAGTCGGAGGATAATTCACAGCTTCTGTCCCTTGTCACAGAAATCAAGGATTTCAAAAATGGCACCATAGGAACCATAGAAGTTGCCATGAAAATGAGCACCATGTTCCCCAGCATTTACGAGACAGATGAAGAGAGTTGGAGCGGATTTTGGACAGATAACCATGTGTACTACACCAAGGACAGAGAAAGCTGGATAGATGATGAATTTTTAAACAGAATACAGTCTGCTATGACAGCTTCTCTGGAGGAAGGCGCGATAAAAGATACCTATTTTGAAAAAAATGGTAAGAACAGCTATGTAGTTTCCTACCTCTATGTGAAGGAGCTGGGGGGAACTTTGATTGTGGTCAGAGATATTACTGAGGATGTGAATGCCATATACAACTCCAGACTGATATTTGTGCTGGTAACCATATGCATCATTATCCTGCTGTCTGTTGTTGTAAGATTTATCGTTACAAGGATGCTCAGACAGTTTTACGAGATTCTCAAGACCATGAAGGCTGTACAGGATGGAGACCTCAATGCACGAATCGCCCACTGTACTGGCGATGAGGTGGGGCTATTGGGCAATCGTCTGAACCATATGTTAGATGAGATTCAGATTCTGATGCAGGATGGAATCAATCGAGAGGTTCTCATGAAAAACACTGAGATTCGCGCCCTTCAGAATCAGATTAACGCACATTTTATCTACAACTCCCTGGAGTCTATCAAGATGATGGCGGAGATAGATGAGGAATATGATATATCAGATTCCATCACGGCGTTGGGTAAACTGTTGAGATACAGTATGAGATGGGTATCTGGCAATGTAATGGTCAACGAGGAGATGGATTATATTTACAACTACATCACCCTCATGAATCTCAGATTTGACTACAAGATTATCCTGTCGGTGAATATGCCAGATGAGATTTTGTGCCAAAAGATTCCCAAGATGTCACTACAGCCTATAGTAGAAAATGCCATCGTTCATGGTATCGAGGAGGTGGCGGAGGACACCACCATCTATCTCAAGGGTTACATCAAGGACAAGGACTGCTATATAGAGATATCAGACTCAGGCAAGGGCATGACTGAGGAGGAAGTCATCAGACTCAAGAAAAAGATTGCAGGCCAGATAGAGGACGGCGGTGGAAGCGGCCACGGAATCGGATTAAAGAACGTTCAGGACAGAATCAACATAGCCTTTGGTTCTGAATACGGCATAGATATTGCCTCACAGATAAACTGTTATACAAAAATAATCGTTCATTTGCCATTTGTCACAGACCTGATGGTATAGGAGCTTTTACATGAAAAGAGTACTTATTGTCGAAGATGAAAAAATGATACGCCAGGGCATAAAGACCATGGTTCTAAGAAGTGGTGTACCTGTGGAGGAAGTGTTGGAATGCTCCAACGGCCTTATGGCTCTTGACATATTAAAAGAGCAGCAGGTGGATGTGATGTTTACTGACATAAGAATGCCCAAAATGGATGGGATTCAGCTTGTTGGCGAAATCAAAAAGCTGAAGTACAACTTAGAGATTGTAGCAATCAGTGGATATGACGACTTTAATTATGCGGTTGAGATGCTTAGAAATGGTGTAAGAGAATACATCCTAAAGCCTGTGGAACGTCAGAAGATAGCTGAGATTTTATCAAAAATAGAAACAGAACTGTCTGCCAAAAATGCCAAGAGTCTTACAGAACGACAAATAGGGTTAGCGCAGATAAAGCATCTTCTTACAGACAGTGTTACCGTTGAGGAGCTGGAGCTATTGGCTGAAAAATACGAGAGTATGTTTTTCCCAGAGGGCTATCACATCATAGCAACAGGAAAAGGTGTAAAGCTTAATATGTCCCAGGGGTTGATGGCAGTAACAGACGTAAAGCACTGCAATCTGTATGTGGTGACACCACAGGTATTAAAGGAGCTTGAGGAGGAGATGTTATCTGATGTGTATTGCGGCATAAGCAATATGTTCACTGGGATTCGCCAGCTAAAAGCTGCCTATGAGGAGGCTTTTGATGCCCGCAAGCGCGGATACTATCAGATGAAGACCTGTGCCAGATTTGACGACAGGATAAGTCCTGTTCCAGATAAGCTTATAGAGCAGGAAAAGGATAAGATGGAATTAAATGCCTGGTCAGCAAGACTCAACCTGGTAGGAACCGATAGCAATGAAAAGCTTGTAAGCTTTTGGAATGGCTTGTTTCAGGCTCTGAAGTTAAGGCACATAGATATTCCTTCCTACGAAGAGTCCATGGCAGATTATTTTGATGAATTCAAGAAGCAGTATGGCAATGTTCTGACCCAGGTGGACTTGGAGAGAATGTACCTATTGGAAAACATGTATGCCTACGCCAATGTGGACGATTATCAAAACAGTCTGATGGAATTTATTCTGGAGATTCAATCCAGAATAAACGATACATCCCAGGACAGCAAGAACCTGCAAAAGATAAAAAAGGCAGTAGCCTACATAGAGGAAAATTACGACAAGGACCTGAACATGGCAGTAGTATCTAACGAGATATCCATGAACTACTCACTGTTCAGCTTTGCCTTCAAGCAGTACACTGGCACAAATTTTGTCACATATCTCAGAGATATCCGCATGGAAAAAGCCAAGCAGCTGCTGACAGAGACTGACTTCAAGGTCATCGACATCAGCCAGCAGGTGGGCTACGACAATGAGAAGCATTTTATGAAGGTGTTCAAGTCGGTGTGCGGAGTATCCCCAACGGAATACAGGAAGGTTAGGAAGAATATTTGATGCCTCCCTCTAAGAGGGAGCCATATAACATAAAATTCACCAATTTTTCACCTTTGTGTACTTTCATTGAAAACTAATATGGTAGATAATAGTTTATAGAATGGTGTAATTTACCGTGGGGGTACTATATGGAAAGAGACAGGGGCGGAATAATTCCACATTTTATTTACTTTGTATATGTGATCTTTATGACTGTGGTAGCAGTAAACCGACACTGGGATAGTTGGATTGTGCCAACTATCTGGTTTGGTGTGCTCGCCACAGGCTTTTTATTTTATACCCGAGGCCTTATGGACTTTCGGGCCAAGCTTATTTTTTGTCTGGTGGTGTGGGTAGATGTGATTATATACAGCGTCTACACTGTTAATATGCCGATTATTCTTGCATCCGTAGGCGGGTGCTCTGTTCTGATGTCAATGCTTGATATTCTTGTGGCAAACTATATATCCCTTGGAGCCACAATATTTATTTTTGTCTATAATTATTTTTTCATACACAACCTGAGAATATATAACAATACCTTTGGACTGGAAATAATCATGCAGTTCATAGCTGTATTGATAATGGAGCTTATAGAAATCAAGCTGCAAAACGATATGCTTGAGCGCCAGGAAAAGCTTAATGAGACCATGGCAGAGCTTATTGATGCAGAAAAATGTAAGAGTGATTTTTTGGCTAACGTATCTCATGAGCTCAGGACTCCTCTTAATACTATATGCGGGCTGTCTGATACCATGCTTGCAAATCAGACAGATGGAATATTAAAAGATAATATCAAGGATATTAATGACTCTGGCAGACGTCTCAAGTCCATTGTAGATGATATATTAGACTACACGGAGTTGGAAAATGATGCCATGAATATTGTGGAAGAGCAGTATGACATCACGTCTCTGTTGCAGGATGTTCTGGCAGAAGCCCAGCTTTTTAATCAGAGTAAAAATCTGGAAATAATAATGGATTGTGACGCCAGAATACCATCTGCTCTGATAGGTGACAGTCACAAGATATACAGAGTGCTGGTTAACATCATGGATAACGCCATCAAATTTACACACACAGGTGGAGTGCTGTTAGAGGTTGGCTTTAAGCGAAATGGTGATCAGGGGAATCTGAAGTTTGTAATCAGGGACACCGGAGTGGGTATGTCAGAAAGCGAGCTTGAGAGGCTGGATAATGTATATAACCAGGTGGACTCTAACCGAAACAGGCTCCAGAATGGTATAGGATTGGGATTGGCCATCTCAAAGAAAACTGTATGCAGTATGGGTGGCTTTATACATATAGACAGTGAGGAAAATGTAGGAAGTACAGTTATCATATCTATTCCGCAAAAGATTGGTCAAAATACCCCGGTTGCAAAGATAGACGAACAAAACAAGGTAAGAACCGCCCTTTATTTGAAGCTTGCAAGATTTGACAATGCTATTGTAAGAGAAGCCTATATCCAAGTGGTGGATCATTTGATAGAGAACTTGGCAATAAAAGTAATCGTATGTGTAAATCTGGCTGAATTCAAACAACGTATGGAGCGAGGAGAGATTCAGACTGTAATAACATCATATCATGACTATGTGGAGGATTTGATATATTTTAACAGACTGTCTGACAGGTGCAGGGTGGGAGTTATCTGTGATGTAAATGATGATTTGAACCGACTAAACCCTGCGGCAGACATTGTTTCAAAGCCATTTCATGTATTTTCAGTAGCTAATTTTTTAAATAGAAAAAACAACAACATCTATGCCACCCCAGAGACTTCTTGTGATAAACATGACTTCAAGATGGAAGGTGTCAGGATTCTGGCGGTAGATGATATGGCTACCAATCTCAAGGTTACAGAGGCACTGCTTGAAAGATATGGGATAAGAGAAATCGACACAGCAGAAAGTGGAATGGTAGCCTGCAAAAAAACTCAGCAGCACCAATACGACCTGATCTTTTTAGATCATATGATGCCACAAATGGATGGAATAGAGACTTTGCACAGGATAAAAGAGCATCCAGGCTTTAAAGCAAAGCGTACACCTGTTGTGGCCATGACTGCCAATGCTGTGGGAAGTGCCAGGGATATGTTTTTGGCAGAAGGCTTTGATGATTTTATATCAAAGCCAATTGAGACTACACAGTTAGAACGAATATTAAGGAAATATCTGGAAAAAAATATAGTAAGTAGACAGGCGAAGCTGCCTAAGGAGCTGAGAGAATCATTTAAAGAGTTGATGGCTTGCGTTGAGGATTATGACAGACCTGCTGCTCTTGAGATGATAGACAGGATAAAGGATGAGACAAAGGATGAAGCGGCAGTTGGCTTTTTTGAGGAAGTAAGAACCCATGTCGAAAAATTCGAGTTTATAAGTGCGGTTAATCTTCTGTGTCAGGAGGATATGATCTAATGGATAGTAGATTCAGAAGCATGTTAACAGATGAGGAGCTGATGCACAGGATAGTGTTTAACCTGCTGGCATTGGTTTGCGTAGTAATAATCACTCCTACAGTTATATTTACGATGATATTCGATGAGCTGAACTACGTGCACTATATGATGATGGCAGGAGTTATCATGATTGTCGTTAATCTGGTTTTTCGAAGAAAAAAGATTAACTTCCAGAATGCCAACATGATGCTACTGCTTTTTATCAATATGATGGTGCTGCCAGCAATGATGTTTAACAGTGGAGGATTGAGTTCCTTTATTTCCATGTGGTTTTTGGGAGGTTTGCTGGCCTGTATGTGCGTCCTTAAGGGATGGCGAAGAACAATGAGCTGCAGTCTTATCGCAGCAGATATGATCTGTGGATATTTGTATTGTTATTTATATCCAGAAAAAATAAGTGATTACAGAGTAAACAGAAGCACTGTTTTTAAAACAGAGCTTGCTACTTTTGTCATTATCAGCGCGCTTATAGCTATATTAATCTATATTAAGACTGCAGTAATCGAGAGTAAGACCGCAGAGATAGCCAGGAAAAACGAAGAGCTGGAGCAGGCTATGAAGACTCAGAGTACGTTTTTGGCCAATATGTCTCATGAGATCAGAACACCTATCAATACAATAATAGGTCTTAATGAAATGAATCTCAGGGAGGATGTCTCAGATGAGGTGTACGAAAACTCGGATAACATAAAAAGCGCTTCAAAGATGCTGCTTTCTGTTATCAACGACATCCTGGACATATCAAGAATAGAATCCGGGAAAATGGAAATAGTGGAGGACAGGTATGATTTGTCCCAAATGCTGTCTGATATTATCAATATGAATTGGATGAGAGCCCAGGCAAAGGGGTTGGAGTTTATGGTCGAGATATCGGAAGATTTGCCTGTGGCGGTGATGGGTGATGAAATTAGAATCAAGCAGATAGTTAACAATCTGTTGTCCAACGCCATCAAATATACCAAGGAGGGCTATGTCAGGTTAACTGTTTCAGGAGAGTCCATGGAGGATGGAGCAACAAGACTCAGTTTTATTGTTGAGGATACAGGAATAGGAATAAAAATAACAGATTTACCACATCTTTTTGATAATTTTTCCAGATTGGACGAGCATAATACCAAGGGTATAGAGGGTACAGGACTAGGACTTTCCATTACCAAGCAGTTGGTGGAGCTTATGAAAGGTACTATAAATGTTGACAGTGTATATCACAAGGGAAGTACCTTTACAGTAGAGCTTACCCAGGAAGTATTGGATGCATCTCCTATAGGAAAGCTTGATATGCTTCACCAGAGTAAGAAATCTGACAGGATATACAAGAACAAGTTTGAAGCGCCTTCAGCCAGAATTCTTGTTGTAGATGACAATGAAATGAATCTGATGGTTGTTAAAAAACTACTCAGAGAAACCAGGATTAATGTACATCAGGCAAACGGTGGGCCAAAGGCTTTGGAGTATACACTTAACAACAAGTATGATGTGATTCTTATGGATCATGTCATGCCAATGATGGATGGTGTGGAGACACTTATGCGAATCAGAAATCAGGAGGGAGGATTAAACCGTGAGACTCCAATTCTGGCACTTACAGCCAACGTTATGTCATGCGCGGAAGAGCGTTATTTCAAGATGGGCTTTTCAGGATATATCGCAAAACCAGTATCAGGAGAACTTTTGGAGATGGCTCTTTTGGAATTTTTGCCTACCAATGTTGTTGACAGGGTAGAGGAAGAGGAGCTGGTAAAGCCTTCAGGAGAGGTTATTTTTTCTCAGGGAAAGTATTTGAAGCCTGTCATTATCACAATGGACAGCGTAGGAGATATGCCTTCAGATATCAGGGACAATACAGATATCAGAATCATTAACTATTATGTGGAAACAGAAGAAGGCAGATTTTTAGATGGTGAAGAAATCTTTGCAGATGGTGCCATCGCGTATATGAGGCAGGGAGGCAAAGCCAAGTCTTTCAGTCCGTCTGTAGAGGACTATGAGCAGTTTTTTGCTCAGCAACTCAAGGAAGGAAGACATGTCATACATCTGGCACTGGCGGATTCCATGGACACAGGATATAAGAATGCCCTAAAGGCGGCAGAATGCTTTTCTTCTGTATCGGTAATAGACACAGGACAGCTTTCCACAGGAATAGCTCTAATTGCAGTAGAAGCCTACATGATGTCGGATACTGCTGATGATTACAGAGAGATAGTGGATTATATAGAACATATTAAGAAAAAAGTTGTGGTTAGTTTTACTGTTGAAACCATGGATTATCTCTACCACAACGGCAGAATGCCGGTATTTTTCTACCATGCATTCAGGACATTGGGATTGAGAGTAAATCTCAGACTTAAGAACAATTCCCTACGGGTAATCAAACTCTATGGTGCTAACCGGGAGCTGTTTATCAAGCGATATATACGCAACCAGTTTATGGGAAGAAACAATATAGACACCAACAGGTTGTATATTACAGGCAGTGGATGTTTGTCAAGGGACAAGGAAATAATAGTTAATGAAGTGAAAAAGTATCAGAATTTTAAGGAGATATATTTTACAGAGGCATCTGCAGCAGTTGCCATGAACTGTGGTCCGGGAACCTTTGGGCTGATATTTAAGAAGGTCTAGTTATGGATAAAAACAAGATTTTACACCTGATGGATAAAGCTACCAGACAGGCCGATGAAAAAAAAATAACGTTGGAATTCGCCGTAGATGATGGACTTCAATATGTTTCCATAATTGATGACATCAATCTGCAGGAGCTGGTAGATGAAATACTTACCTGCACTATAAGTCTGTTTTCCTGTGATATGTTGATTTTTGAGGCCTCAGGACGATTCACCAGGGAAGGATTTGAGTTTTATGCAGGAGCCAGGGTGAGAGACAATGTTAGTTTTTTTGACTATCTGGAAGGATATTCCAAACTGGAAGGTATGGTGGAGAGCGCTGGCGGGCACATAAACTACAGGAGAAACCGTATCTTCATGATAATCCCCCTTAAGCTCAGTGAAAACTATGATCCAGATGACAATTTGGGACATTTTTTACCGGAGGAAGAAAATGTGGCTGTGTCCAAGGTAAAGCTTCCACAGCTGGATGAGTTCGATTTACAGACAGCCCTAAGCTATCTTGGAGAGAACAATCTTGTGATGGAAACTTTGTTAGAGTTCTATTACAGCATCGACAAAGAGATAAGCCTGTACCAGCGGTGGCTGGAGGATATAGATAATCCTGACACCTTGGCACAGTTTAGAATCCGAGTGCATGCTCTTAAAAGTACTAGCAAGATGTTGGGAGCCAACATGCTGTCGGGTCTTGCCAGAAAGGGCGAGCTTACTGCAATAAGTCAGGATGCTCCAGGGGCCAGGGCTGTGATTCCAATCATCATTGATGAGCTGATACATCACAAAAAGATAATAAGTGCTGTTGTTCCGGATGAAAGCAGCAAATGTGCATATAACGAAAGTGAATTTTGGCAGATAATAGATGAAATCGTACAGGGGGCGGATGCGATGGATTTGGATGTATTAGATGCCAACAAGGGTAAGCTTGTGGCTATGAGCATACCAGGGGAGCTTGAAGTAGCCGTGGAAAAAATAGTATCTGCGATTGAGGATATCGATTTTAACAAAGTGTTGCAGTTGGCAAAGGAGATGAGGGGCTAACAGCAGTAGGAGAAGGATATGTCGCAGGCAAGTAAGGGGTTATACAATCTAATTGTAACGTGGTTTGTAATAGTAATTATTACAATCATTGGTGTGTTCATCTATGTAGAAACACAGGCCGCAGATGAGCGTACATTTACGGAATTTGGGTTAATGGATTATAACAATTCCTGGTTCTGGGTTAAGGAGGATGGCACAAGGGAGCGGTTGACTCTGCCTTGTGAGCTTGATGTTGAACCAGGAGAAGAAATAGTGCTGCAAAATGTACTCAGAATGCCAAGAGGCACCACTTATTTGTCTTTTTCTACCACCAAGCATGATATTGAAGTATATGTAGATGGTGTTTTCAGATATGAATACAACACAAAAGACACCCGGGTATTTGGGAATAATTCTGTATCCATAGTAGCTTTTGTGCCTATATTATCCACTGATTTTGGCAAGACAATTACCATCAAGATGCGCGGAGATAACAATTACAGCGGTGTGATTGATTCCTTTGAGATGGGAAGCTCCTTTGGAATATTTGCAGATATTGCAAGACGAGATGGCATAGAGGTAATCCTTGCCATGCTTTTGATGTTCTTTGGTATGTGTGCGGCACTTTTCTCTGCTTTTGCTTTGTTCGCCTACAAGAAGCATCTTTCTGTAGGTTTCCTTGGCTGGGCATCTTTTTTTGCAGGTGTGTGGGTAATTGCAAGCTCAGATTTTAAGCAGTTCATAGCTCCTAATTTTTCCATGCTTGCCAACATGACATATATATCCATGATGGTTATGCCGTTTTGTGTTGCGCTGTATTTTGACAGTATCCAGGAAGGAAGATACAGGTTCTTATATCTTTTCATATGTGGGGTATCTACCTTTGATATTATCATATCTTTACATCTGACTATTTCTAATCTGGCAGAGATTGTAGACTTGATGCCAGCCAGCTTTAATCTGATAGGACTGGCTGTAATTATTTTTACCATCACAACAATAATAGATATTGTGAAGCGAAGGGTGAAGCATTATCTCATTGAAATCGGTGGCTCCATCGCTGCGGTTATAGCCATGACCTTGCAGATAATGAACTACTATTCTCACCCAATAGATATGAATGCCAAGATTCTGTCCATAGGTCTGGTTGTGCTGATTATTGCGTCACTTTTACGTGCGTTCCATGACACTCGTGTTCTGGAAAAGGATAAGAGTGAGGCCAACAGAGAAACCCAGATAAAGGAAAGGATTCTGTCCCAGATATCTCAGGAGATGCGAACACCAATCAATACAGTGCTTGGTATGAACAAGATGATTCTCAAAGAATGTCCGGATCAGAGCATATTAGAGTATGCAAGAGACGTGTACAACGCAGGAGAATACATGCTGGAGCTGGTAAATGAAATCAGGGATATGTCCAACATGAACTCGGGAGAGATGGAGTTTGTGCCTGTGGAATACGAGCTTATGGATCTTATCAGGGACTGCTACTCCAAAACCAGTGTCAGAGCCAAGGACCACAGACTGGCCTATGCATTTGAGGTGGATGAGAATCTGCCATCTGTTTTATATGGAGACAAGGTACGATTACAGCAGATAATAACTATTTTGCTGATTAGCGCTATTAGATATACCACATCAGGGAAGGTGGAGCTCACTGTCCAGGGCAAGGTGTCTGGTGGCCAGCTGATACTTATAATCGCAGTAGAGGACACAGGTGTAGGTATCGAACCTGAGTTTCTGCCATATATTTTTGATTCATTCCTTAGGCCTGAGCTTGGGGACAAGGGTGACATAGACGGAACAGGCCTGGGGCTTACTATTGTAAAGCAGCTTGTTGAACTTATGGGAGGAAAGGTGACTGCTGAAAGTACCAAGGGGGTTGGCTCTACTTTTACAGCAATAATACCTCAGGAGATTCGATCAAAGGAGCCATGTGGACAGTTCTCTGTAGGTTCTAACGGCGACAGAAGAGCATATGACCGTAGCAACAACAGTATTCCACTCAAGGGCAGAATACTTATGGTTGACGATGTAGCTATGGACATAAGAGTTGTAACACAGCTGTTGAAGGACACAAGACTTGAGGTGGACTCAGCCTTTTCTGGTGAGGAGACCATAGAGAAGATTCAGGTATGCAAATATGATTTGATTATTTTAGATCAGATAATGCCTGGAATGGACGGCTTTGAAGTAAAGGCAAAAATGGACAAGATGGAAACTAACATCAATTTTGACACGCCAATCATTATTTTAACCTCAAGTAATACGCCTGAAGACATCAGACAATACAAGGAAGCAGGGTTTTCTGACTATTTGTTAAAGCCTATCAGAGAGGAAATATTAAAGAAGCTGATTAAAGACCATTTGCCTGAAGAATAACAATTGATAAACATAAACTTGTCAGATATAATTTGTTATAGACGAGCTATTTTTTGTCATAATTGACAAAACTATAACGAAAGCCACGTCTGGAGGTTATGTTATGGAACAAACTCAGGAGAAGTTTGAAGTCAAGTTTGTGCATTCTTTCAAAATGAAGATGATGCAGACTTGCGCGGTTACTGCAATTGTTATTACTATCGCGGTTTTATTGCTGGTAATTCCAAATGCTCGTAACATTATTGCTAGAGTAAATAGCAATTATATGTATTCGGAGGCAGCGGCCTACGGACAAAACATCGAGAATGTGCTGCGTATAGCAGGTCCATTAGCTATCACATATCAGCGGGACCCGGATTATATGGGCAATCTAACAGCTAACGCCAAAATCAAGGATGTAGAAACAAGCTATTGCTACATGATTTCGGCCAATGAAGCCAAGATGATATGCCACCCGGATTCCAACATGGTGGGGACTATAGTGGTAATACCGGAGATTAAGGCAGTACTCGATGACATTGCTGCAGGCAAAGAAGTCACAGGGGGAACACTTGAGTACAATCAAGGTGGTGTTGATAAGATTGCAGGCTACTATTACAGCCAGCCAAGAAACTTTTTGCTGGTAATAGTTGCAGACAAGGACGATCTTTTATCAGGAATCAACAAAGTACAGCGTGCGGCATGGGGAATAGCATTGGTTGTACTTGCCATTGTACTAGGACTGGTATATCTGATTGCCAATCGACAGACCAAGCCAATGGTACAGGTAGTATCAGTTGTAGACAGAATCTCTTCCCTTGATTTAACTGAGGATGAGACTATGGAAATGCTTCGCAGGGACAAGGGTGAAACAGGAGCCATTGTTTTTGCTTTGGATAAAATGAAGAACTCTCTGGTTGAGATAGTCACTGATATGAACAGACAGTCAGGACAGCTCCACGAAGCTGCAGATGAGCTCAATTCTTCGGTAGAAAAGACGTCAAAAAATGTTGGCGGTGTAGAGACCGCAGTAGGTGAGATTGCCAATGGCGCTACCAATCAGGCTAATCAGACACAAAGAGCTACAGATGAAATACTTATTATGGGTAAAATGATTGAGAACACCCATACGCAGGTTTCGTCTCTTAACGAGACCGCAGAGATGATGAAGCAGTCTAACGAGATTGCCAGCAAAGCTCTTACAGAGCTTGGAGAGGTAAACAAGGCTGCCATTACATCCATCAACGAGATTTATGAGGATACTAACGCAACCAACGCTTCCACAGTCAAGATTAAGGAAGCTACATCACTTATTGCTTCTATCGCAGATGAGACCAATCTTTTGTCGTTAAATGCTTCCATTGAGGCGGCAAGAGCTGGTGAAGCAGGACGTGGCTTTGCGGTAGTTGCTTCTCAGATTCAAAAGCTTGCTGAGCAGTCAAACGACTCTGCAAAGCGTATAGATGATATTATCAAAGAGCTGGCGTCCAACTCAGAAAGAGCAGTTCAGACCATGGAGGAAGTACGGGCTATTATGGAGCGCCAGACAGAAAACGTTAACAAGACTCAGGAACTTTTCGAGCAGGTTCGTATAGGCATTGGCTATTCTATTCAGGGGGTAGATGAGATATCTGGACAGACGTCCAAGTTGGATGACACCAGAAACAGTATCGTAGATGCTGTTCAGTCGCTGTCCTGCATCGCTCAGGAAAATGCAGCCAGCACTCAGGAGACATCCGCTTCAATGGTAGAAATCAACTCTGTGCTACAGCAGATTACCGACGATTCTTCGGATCTGAGGAATATCGCAGCCAGTATGGATGCTACAATTCAAAAGTTTATTATTTAATGCAAAATATTTATACATTTTTCTTGCATAATTAATATTTTTAGCTAAAATAATCCTAGACAGAAGCGATGGCGCTTGGCGTTGTCGCTTCTCTTTATGTTCAGGAGGAAATAAATAATGAAGAAAATTATCAGCACAGTCCTTGTGGCAGCTATGATGACAACAATGCTTGTGGCATGCGGTTCATCTGAGGGCACTGACACAGCTACAAAGGAAGAGACAACAGCAGTAGAAGCAACTACAACAACAGCAGATGATACAGTATCATCTGATATCACAACTGTAACAGACGGCAAGCTTACAATGGCTACTAATGCATACTTTCCACCATATGAGTTCTACGAGGGAGATGCTATCGTAGGTATCGATGCAGAGATTGCAGCAGCCATCGCTGAGAAGCTTGGCCTTGAGCTTGTAATCGAGGACATGGAGTTTGATTCAATCATCACAGCTGTTTCAACAGGTAAGGCAGACATGGGTCTGGCAGGTATGACAGTTACAGAGGAGAGACTTCAGAATATCAACTTCTCTACTTCATATGCTACAGGTGTACAGGCAGTTATCGTTAAGGCTGATTCAGGTATCACATCACTTGATGATCTCGCAGGCAAGACAGTAGGTGTACAGCTTGCTACAACTGGTGACATCTATGCTTCTGATGATGACACATTTGGTGGTGTAGACCAGTACAACAAGGGTAACGATGCTGTTATGGCTCTTACACAGGGCAAGGTTGATGCAGTAATCATCGACAACGAACCTGCAAAGTCTTATGTAGCCATGACAGAAGGTCTTACTATTCTTGATACGGAATATGCTGTTGAAGAGTATGCAGCATGTATTGCAAAAGAAAATGATGCTCTCTTAGAGGCAGTTAATGCAGCGCTTGAGGAGCTTCAGGCTGACGGTACACTTGATTTAATCGTGGCAAAGTATATCGTAGCTGAATAAAATATCAATTTTTCTTTTGGTTGCTTTTGTGATAGCATGTAATATGTATCCAGGCAACCAAAAGATTTTTTATGAGGTAATATGGAAGAATTTATAGCAAAGTTTACACTTGATTTTATAGAGAAAGATCGCTGGAAATTTATTACCGATGGTCTACAGATTACGCTGCTGGTTACTATATTGGCAGTTTTTTTTGGTATATTAATCGGTATGATTGTGGCTATCATCAGATGTGCCCATGACCAGATGGACCCAACCAGAATAAAGGGATTTCCAAAGTTTATTCTTAAGCTCATCAACACAGTGGTTAAGCTGTATGTTACTGTAATCAGAGGTACACCTGTACTGGTACAGCTTCTTATCATGTATTTCATTATCATGGTCAGCAATGATTCCAAGATTACTGTAGCTGTTGTGACCTTTTCTATCAATTCCGGCGCCTATGTTTCAGAGATATTCAGAGGTGGAATCATGGCCCTTGACAAGGGGCAGATGGAGGCTGGACGAAGCCTCGGTCTTAACTATATTCAGACCATGATTTATATTATTTTGCCACAGGCCTTTAAGAGTGTGCAGCCTGCACTTTGCAACGAGCTGATTGCACTTCTCAAGGAGACATCTATCTGTGGATATATCGGACTCAACGAGCTTACACGTGGTGGAGATATCATAAGAGGTACTACCTTTGATGCTCTGCTTCCGCTGTTTACCGTAGCTCTTATATATTTGATTCTTGTGCTGGGACTTACAGCTATATTTGCACGTCTGGAAAGGAGGTTGAGAGCCAGTGATAACCGTTAATCATCTTCACAAGCATTTCGGAGACCATGTGGTTTTGACCGATATTTCAGAACATATCAAGCAGGGTGAAAAGGTAGTAATAATCGGACCTTCAGGAAGTGGAAAGTCTACTTTTTTACGCTGTATGTCACTGCTTGAGGCACCTACCAGCGGTTCTATTATTTTTGACGGACAGGACATTACCAGTCCTTCAACAGATATCAACAAGGTTCGTCAGGAGATGGGAATGGTGTTTCAGCACTTTAATCTTTTCCCACATCTGACAGTTATGAAAAATATGACCTTGGCCCCAGTCAAGCTCAAGATTGCGACCAAGGAAGAGGCGGAGGAAAAGGCCATCGCTCTTCTTAAAAGAGTTGGTCTTGAAGACAAGGCTTATGCTTATCCTGGATCACTGTCAGGTGGTCAGAAGCAGCGTATTGCCATAGTACGTGCCCTTGCCATGAACCCTAAGATGATGCTTTTTGATGAGCCAACATCTGCTCTTGATCCTGAAATGGTAGGCGAGGTTCTTGCTGTTATGAAGGAATTGGCCGAGGATGGAATGACCATGGCTGTTGTTACCCACGAGATGGGCTTTGCCAGAGAGGTGGCCAACAGAGTACTTTTTGTAGACCAGGGAAGTATCATGGAATCAGGTACTCCTGAGCAGGTTTTCGGGGATCCTCAGAATCCTCGTACCAGGGAATTTTTATCGAAGGTATTATAAAATGAAGTTAAAGACTAGAAATCAGATTTTGCTTCTGATTACCGCCATCGTATGGGGCTCAGGCTTCGTATTTCAGACAGTGGGAGGCGAATCCTTTGGTGCTTTTGCTTTTAATGGAATAAGAAACTATGTGGGAAGCCTTGTGTTGCTTCCCCTTGTTTTGTTTAGAGATAACAAGGGCGTATCCAAGGCTCCAAAGTCAAGAGAAGAAAAGAAGCTGTACTGGCTGGGTGCAGCAGTGTGCGGTACATTTTTATTCTTGGGAAGCTCTTTGCAGCAGATAGCCATCAACATGGGAGCAGACGTGGGCAAGGCTGGGTTTATCACCTCCTGCTATATATTGCTGGTTCCCATTCTTGGTATTTTTATTAAAAGAAAATGTGGTGTCAATGTATGGATTGCTGTAGCCATATCCCTTGTTGGACTGTATCTTTTGTGCATGAAAGGTGAGTTCAAGCTGCAGAGTGTAGATGTTATTCTATTGGCTTGTGCGTTGGCTTTTTCCATACAGATAATGAGTATCGATCATTTTATTGTCAGGCTTGATGGAGTACGCCTGGCGTGTATGCAGTTTTTTGTGGTGGGAATAATATCGACTGTTCCTGCACTGGTGTTTGATATAGGTGTATTTTCAGGAACTGCTGGTACATGGATAGCTACAGTGTCAAATGGTGCAGCTATAGGTTCTTTGCTTTTTGCAGGACTGTTTGCTACAGGAGTGGGATACACACTTCAGATGGTAGGTCAGGAAGATGTTAATCCTACAGTTGCCTCTCTATTAATGAGTCTTGAGGCTGTGTTTGGTGTGATATTTGCTTTTATTTTCCTGCATCAGGTCATGACTTCACGAGAGATGCTTGGCTGTGCTATAATGTTTGCTGCAATCGTGGTGGCACAGCTTCCAGATATCAGAATAAAAAAAGCCCATAATGAATAGGGCTTAAAACAGGAGATGAGTATGAATAATTTTAATCCTGCAGATTTATTTAAGATTACATCTGCTTTTAACAAATTCAAGAGCAATCACCCAAAGCTGCTTCCATTTTTCAAGGCATCAGCGCCAAAGCTCATGCAGCCAGGAACAGTAGTGGAGATATCAGTTACTGACGCCAGTGGAGAGAAGCTTGAGACCAATCTTCGCATTCAGGAGTCAGATATCGATTTGTTTAATACATTAATGTCGATGAGCCAGCAATAATGATGAATACCCTCCTTACTGGACAAAACAGTAAGGAGGGTATTTTTTTATCATTATTTATTTGATCTTCTCCAGATCTTCATTGCTTCTGCGTCCTTGATGAGTTGGTCGCGGAAGTTTGGATGTGCAATGGAGATGAGCTTTTCTGTACGTTCCCAGGTAGATAGTCCCTTTAGGCAAACCATACCGTATTCTGTTACTACGTAGTGTGTGTTGGCACGAGTGTCAGTAACGATTGAACCTGGTGTAAGTGTTGGAACAATACGGCTCTTGAGCTCTCCGTCCTTGGTAGTAAAAGATGATGAACAGCAGATAAAGCTCTTGCCACCCTTGGACAGATAAGCACCCAGTACAAAGTCTAACTGTCCACCTGCACCAGAAATATGCTTGGTGCCTGCACTCTCAGCATTTACCTGACCAAAGAGGTCGATGTCTACGGCATTGTTGATAGAGATAAAATTATCCAAAGCTGCTATTGAGCGGATGTCGTTGGTGTAATCTACAGGTGCACTCATAAGTGCTGGGTTCTGGTCGATGTAGTCATACATTTTCTGAGTACCAGCTCCGAAGGCAAATACCTGACGGAATCTGTCTATGTTTTTCTTGGCACCAGTTATTTTTCCTGCCTTGGCCATATCAACAAAGGCATCTACGTACATTTCTGTGTGAACACCCAGATCCTTGAGGTCTGATTCTGCAATCATGGCACCTACTGTGTTAGGCATGCCGCCGATACCAAGCTGTAAGCATGCACCGTTAGGAATCTCATTAACGATGAGCTTTGCAACAGCTTTGTCAACCTCTGTAGGCTCTCCACCTGCTCCAAGCTCGTTGATAGGAGGGTTAGGTCCCTCTACAATAGCTGCAACCTGTGAGATGTGGATGGCGTTTTCCATGCCACCGAGACATACAGGCATGTTCTTGTTAACCTCTACGATGATGTGAGAGGCATTCTCACACATAGCCATAAGGTGTGAAGCACTAGGGCCAAAGTTGAAGTAACCATGCTTGTCCATAGGTGCAACCTGGAACATTGCCACATCAGTGTGAGAAGCATGTTCTCTATAATAACGAGGTAATTCTGAGTAACGAATAGGTGCGTAATATGCGCATCCCATGGCGATAAGCTTTCTTTCAACGCCGCTCATGTGCCATGAGTTCCAGGTGAAGTGCTCTGAGGCATCCTCACGCTTAAAGATGGCAGGTACCTTAAAGAGGATACCTCCTCTTACCTTGACGTCTTTTAACTCATCTGTTCTTCTTGCAAGGGCTTCATCTAAGGCATCTGGAGTGTTTACACACCAACCATAATCTACCCAGTCTGAACTCTTGACAGCTTTTACGGCTTCGTCAGCTGTAGTTAGTTTCTTAGCATATTCCTGCTCGTAACCCATAATAATAACCTCCTGGAGATTGTTAAAAAAATATCAAAACTTAGAAATAATTTTAACACTAATGGACATAGGGTTCAAGAGGAAGGTGGCTAAGGCTCCCTCTAAGAGGGAGCTGTCTGAAGCGCGATGAATATCGGGCGAAGACTGAGGGAGAAAAAAAGCAATATATTCATATACAAAAAAATGTATCTGTTAATATTTTTCATTTAGCATTAAAATAACCTACAACACTATATATTTTTCGCGAGGATACCACTTATGGGACAGATGGAGTTTAAGATGGAGCGCACGGGCCTCCTTAATATAGGAGATGTATTGAGTATACAGGAATACGAGTTGCCTAATTCTTATTATTATCTTTTGGGCAGATCCTATGCCATGTCGGCGAACTATTCCACATTGGAAAGAATAAGTGCAAGAGAAGGCACAGTAATAGATATCAAGGAGACCCCAAAGGGATTTTATGTGACGGTGGAGTATGCTGAGTAATCAATCAAAGAACACAATAGATTTGCTGTTGGCAGAAAGCCTCAAGGAGCTGTCCAAGGCACGTCCTATTGAAAAGATAACAATTAAAGAAATAACAGACAAAGCAGGTGTAATAAGACCTACATTTTACAATCATTTTCAGGACAAATACGAACTGTTGGAGTGGATAGCTGTCAACGAGCTGTTTGAGCCTGCGGACCCACTTCTTGCTAACGGTATGCTCAAGGAGTCAATTACTTTTATACTGACTGCCATGGCAGCTGAAAAGGATTTTTACAAGAAGGCCATGATGCTTGAGGGACAGAATTCCTTTAAGGATATTTTTACAAGCTGCCTCAAGAGTGCTGTTAATAAATACATAGATTTGACCAAGCTCAAGCAAAGAGCCCCATATGAATGGATGACTTCTGAAGTGATAGCTGATTTTTATGCCCACTCTATATGTTATGGGGTAGAGCAATGGGTTAACGGGGGTATGGTGGTACCGCCAGAGGAATTGGCAGATGTATATGTCAATATTTTCCACGGTTCAATAATAGATTTGATTTCAAGGAAAACAGATAGATAGGGGCGAGGAAGTACAGATGAGTTTGTTAGAAAGTATGCTGATTATCGGTGGAATCAGCCTGGATATATTTGCAGCTATGGAGATACAAGGTGCCATGCTGCCACAAGTAAAAAAGATTAATCTTGCCAAGTTTTGTCTTATAGTTTCCATACTTCAACTGGGATTTTTCCTGATTGGCTTTACTGTATGCTATCTTTTATCAGAGCATGGTATCATAAGTCAGCCAGAATATTATGGCCAGTTTCTTGCAGTAGGAGTTTTTGTGCTGTTGGGCGCCCGTCTTATGGCAAAAGCAATCAGAAGAGAATTCGTACACGAGAGGCGCAAGGACAGTATTACCGTAAAAGAGATACTCAACTATATACTGCTTACCTGCTCCTATACACTTGCCATCGGCTGTGTATTTGGGCTGGTGGGAGTCATAGTGTGGCAGGTGCTGCTTATTATTGTAATCATTACTGTATTAGTGGTTATCACTGGGTTGTATTCGGGACTTCACTATGGATTTCAGAATAAAACTATTGTCTATGCAGTAGGGGCGGTGTTATTATGGATTGCTGGAGTAGAGATTTTACTCCATGAGATACTTATGATTCTCTAATGGAGCATATAAAACGGAGATAGCAATATTTTGAATTCCAAGAATAATAACACCACTGGTTCAAAGAGGTGGTTTTTTACAGTTCTAGCTATAGTGGCTTCAGTATTGGTAGTGACATTTGTTACTACTTTTATTGTGGACCCATTTTTTCATTATCATCTGCCACTTGACGGTGTGCAATATCCCATCAACAATGAAAGGTACCAGAATGACGGTTTGACACGCTTGTGTGAGTATAATGCTGTTATTACCGGAACCTCCATGACGTCTAATTTTAACCCTACCCAGTTTGATGAGCTGTATGGGGTTGATTCTATGAAGTTTTCCTATCTTGGAGCCAGAAACAAAGAGATAGATGAGAATCTTAGAAAATCCTACGCATCAGGTCACGAACTCAAATATGTACTTAGAAGCTTTGACTACGAATATTTTAATACAGACAAGGACGATTGGTTTCCGGATGTGGTATTTCCTACATACCTCACAGATGACAAGGTGTTAAATGACGTCAATTATCTGTTAAACAAGACTGTTATTCTCAAGAATCTGTTTGGAGTATTGGAGTATAATATCACAGGTCAGACAACCCCAGACAAGGATGAGATGTCAAAATGGAATGACAACTACGAGTTTGACAGACAGGTAGTTCTTAACTCTTACGAGCTTGAAGGGGACAGGGTTACTGCTGTCAATACCATGACTGAGGCGGATAAGAAGAGACTGTCTGATAATCTGCAGCAGAATTTCTTTGATTTGATCGACCAGCATCCAGAGACAACTTTTATACTTTTTATGCCACCTTACAGTGTGAGTTATTGGGATGAGGTAGATTCAAAGGGCAATGTGCAGTGGCTGATAGAGGCACAGCAGATGGCTATAGAGGAATGTTTTAAGCACAGCAATATAGAGCTGTATTCTTTCTGTGACGATTATGAGTTGGTGATTGACCTTGATGAATATAAGGATCAGACTCACTATGAGCAGAAGCACAATGCAAGCATTCTTCAGGATATTCACGACAATAATCACAGACTTACACCCGATAACTATATGGATTACATAGATGATATCAGCCAGTTCTATTTGAACTATGATTATGAGAGCCTCAAGCAGTAGAGTATAGGAGAAAACATGTTATTCAATTCATATATATTTATTTTATTATTTTTCCCTATAGCTGTTATTGGGTACTTTTTAATCAACAGGACTGGAAAATATAAGCTGGCCGATATATTTTTGATTGGAATGTCTCTGTGGTTTTATGGATATTTTAATCCCAGCTATCTTTTGGTTATAACTACAAGCATTCTGTTGAACTATCTGTTATCCAAGTTCATGGAGGGATTAGAAGAAGGCGCCTTAAAAAAGCTGGTATTGGCGATTGGCATAACTGGTAATGCTGTATCTATCTTTTATTTCAAGTATTATGATTTCTTCATAGATAACATTAACAGGGCTTTTGGAAGCTCCTTTGCCCTAAAGCATGTGGTGCTTCCACTTGGAATCAGTTTTTTTACCTTTCAACAGATGTCTTATCTGGCAGACTCGTACAAGGGAGACACCAGAGATTATGGCTTTGTGGAATATGCGCTGTTTGTAGTATTTTTTCCACAGCTGATAGCCGGACCTATTGTATTACACAACGAGACTATTCCACAGTTTCGAATAGAAGAAAACAGATATTTTAATTATGATAATGCAGCCCGTGGTTTGTATGTGTTTGCGGTGGGACTTGCAAAAAAAGTACTTATTGCGGATACCTTTAGCCAGGCAGTGGGCTGGGGATATGGCAATATTGAGGCAATGACCTCTATGGATGCGTTGATTGTATCGGTGTGCTACACCTTGCAGATGTATTTTGATTTCAGCGGCTACTGTGATATGGCATCTGGTATCGGATACATGTTCAATATCACTCTGCCACAGAACTTCAACTCTCCATACAAGGCTACATCGATTGTGGACCATTGGAACAGATGGCATATGTCTTTGACCAGATTTTTAAGACAGTACGTGTATTTTCCACTAGGTGGCAGCAAAAAGGGTAAGTTTAGAACCTACCTTAACATCATGGCGGTGTTTACAGTCAGCGGAATATGGCATGGAGCTAACTGGACCTTTATCGTATGGGGTATGATGCACGGCTTACTCAACTGTCTTAACAGGGCAGGACAGAAGCTGTGGGACAAGGTTCATCCCTGGATACAGTGGTTTATTACATTTTTCTGTATAGATATACTTTTTATAGTCTTTAGATCTGACAGCTTGAGCCAGGCATGGCAGATTATCAAAAAGATATTTGTTTTTACAGACCCATCTATCACAAGGGGGCTGGTGATAACCTTCAAGCTGCAGGAGTTCATTACTCTTGAAAAAATAGAATTTGTGGCTAAGGTTTTAGGACATCTTCCATACACCTGGATGTTTGGCTTTATCCTGATGGCGTTTGTGATTATTCTTCGGGGAAAAAATATGTTTGAAACCGAATTTACTGGCTCGAAGAAGCAGATGCTTATAACAGTGGTACTACTGACCTGGGGCATCCTCTCCCTATCAGGTGTATCAGAGTTTTTGTATTTTGATTTTTAAGAGGAACTGGCTCGAAGAGCCAGAGACGAAACTTCGGCGAAGCCGCTTGATACTATTGCGAACTTTTGTTCGAAATTCTATATACATTACAAATTAATAGTGCTATAATCAAACCTCAGAAAGCGATATTATTATGCTTTATGAGGTTTTTTTATGGAATTTAATTTGCAGAGTAAGTTCACACCGACAGGAGATCAGCCACAGGCCATAGATGAGCTGGTGAGAGGCTTTAAGGAGGGCAATCAGTTTCAGACGCTTCTGGGAGTTACAGGCTCAGGTAAGACTTTTACCATGGCCAACGTTATAGCACAGCTCAACAAGCCTACCCTTATTATTTCACATAACAAGACCCTGGCTACCCAGCTGTATGGAGAGTTCAAGGAGTTCTTTCCTAATAATGCTGTGGAGCTTTTTATGTCTTACTATGATTATTATCAGCCAGAGGCCTATGTGCCTAGCACTGATACATATATTGCTAAGGATTCTTCCATCAACGATGAGATAGACAAGCTCAGACTGTCCGCAACAGCTGCTCTGGCGGAGCGCAAGGATGTAGTTATCATCGCCTCTGTCTCATGTATATATGGAATAGGCGAGCCAGATGATTTCATGAACATGATGGTGAGTCTTCGTCCGGGAGATATCAAGGATCGTGACGATGTTATTCACGAGCTCATCAACATACAGTACATGCGCAATGACATGGATTTTGATCGAGGCACCTTTAGAGTCAGGGGAGACACCTTGGAGGTTATCCCTGCCAACACTACAGACTACGCTATCAGAATAGAGTTCTTTGGGGATGAGATAGACAGAATCTGTCAGATGGATATTGTTACCGGCTCTGTAAAAAGTGAGCTTAGTCACGTGGCTATTTTTCCGGCTTCTCATTATGTTATCCCGCAAGACAAGATTAATGCCGCTTGTACATCTATAGAGGAGGAGCTGACGGAGCAAGTTAAGTTTTTCAAGTCTGAGGACAAGCTCATTGAGGCGCAGCGAATAGCAGAACGCACCAATTTTGACATGGAGATGCTTAGGGAAACAGGATTTTGCAGTGGCATCGAGAATTATTCCCGTCATCTGACTTCACAGCAGCCAGGAGAACCACCAAAGTGTCTCATAGACTATTTCCCTGATGAGTTTTTGATTATTGTTGACGAGTCTCATATTACTCTGCCTCAGGTTAGAGGTATGTACGCTGGCGATCAGGCCAGAAAACATACATTGGTTGACTATGGGTTCAGATTACCATCTGCATTAGATAACAGACCTCTTAATTTTGGGGAGTTTGAGACCAAGATTGACCAGATGCTTTTTGTATCTGCTACTCCTTCTGACTATGAGATGGAGCATGAGATGCTCAGAGCCCAGCAGGTTATCAGACCTACAGGATTATTAGACCCAGAGGTGGAGGTGCGTCCAACAGAGGGACAGATAGACGACCTCATAGCAGAGATTAAAAAGGAGACTGCTGGCGGTCACAAGATAATGATTACTACACTTACCAAGCGAATGGCTGAGGATTTAACCAAATACATGGCAGAGCTTGGCATTCGTGTAAGATATATGCACTCTGATATTGACACCATGGAGCGTCAGGAGATAATCAGAGATCTTCGTCTGGATGTGTTTGATGTTTTGGTGGGCATCAACCTCCTTCGAGAGGGATTAGATATCCCTGAGATTACCTTGGTGGCCATATTAGATGCAGACAAGGAGGGCTTCCTTAGATCTGAGCGCTCTTTGATACAGACAATAGGACGTGCTGCCCGCAACTCCTTGGGCCACGTTATTATGTATGCAGATGTTATTACTGAGTCCATGGACAAGGCAATTACGGAGACCAGACGCCGCCGCCAGATTCAGATGGCATATAATGAGAAGCACGGCATAACGCCTAAGACTATTGAGAAATCAGTTCGAGAGCTGATATCTATCTCTAAGCAGATTGCCAAGGAAGAGCTCAAGTTCTCTCGTAGCCCAGAGGAGATGAACAAGAACGAATTAGAGAACCTTATCAAGGATATTCAGACCAAGATGCAAAAAGCAGCAGCCGAGCTCAACTTCGAGGCCGCAGCCGAATATCGTGATAAGATGGTAGAGCTAAAAAACATGTTGAGGGAATTATAGCCACCTTCCTAAAACAGGCTCCCTCTCAGAGGGAGCTGTCAGCGAAGCTGACTGAGGGAGTATATGTAAGGGAAATAGGAACATAATGTCATTACCATATAATAAAAATAATATTAGCAGGGCAAAGCAACTAAGAAAGGAAGCTACAAGACAGGAAAACCATCTCTGGTATGATTACCTGCGTGGTTATCCGGTTAGATTTCAACGCCAAAAAGCAATAGATAATTACATTGCCGATTTTATTCCAGTAAGGCTAAACTGGTGGTAGAACTGGATGGCTCACAACATTTCTACGAAAAAGGAATGATTTACGATTCAAACAGGTCAAGTGAATTAGAAAAATACGGAATAACAGTTTTACGATTTACAAATTTAGAGATAGACCGTAACTTTACTGGAGTTTGTATTACCATAGATGAAATGGTTAAAAAACGGATTGAGGCATGAGAGAAAAAGATATTCATCTCCCACAGTCTTCGTCCGAACAAGTCGGACTCAGACAGCTCCCTCTAAGAGGGAGCCAGAAAGCACGGCTAAAGATTAGGCTCCCTCTCAGAGAAAGCTGTCAGCGAAGCTGACTGAGGGAGTCACTGATGGAGCCTGCGACAGAAAAAGGAGAATCCATGAAAGAGAGAAAATACATTAAGATAAAGGGAGCAAACGAGCACAATCTCAAAAATGTGTCTTTGGACATTCCAAGAGATGAGTTTGTGGTGCTGACAGGATTGTCAGGCTCGGGGAAGTCGTCGCTAGCCTTTGATACGATTTTTGCTGAGGGACAGAGACGCTACATGGAGTCATTAAGCAGTTACGCCAGACAGTTCTTAGGTCAGATGGAAAAGCCTAACGTAGAGCACATGGAGGGTATGCCACCTGCTATATCCATAGATCAGAAGAGCACCAACCATAACCCAAGATCTACAGTAGGCACTGTGACAGAGATATATGATTACATGAGACTTCTCTATGCCAGATGTGGTACACCACACTGTCCTAAGTGCGGCAAGAAGATTAGCAGGCAGACAGTAGACCAGATGGTGGACCAGATTATGGAACTGCCAAAGAGTACCAGGATACAGCTATTAGCACCGGTAGTCCGTGGACGCAAGGGTACCCACGAGAAGCTCTTTGAAAAGGCCAAAAAATCAGGCTATGTAAGAGTAAATGTAGACGGCAGTGTATATGATTTGTCTGAGGAGATTAAGCTTGATAAAAACATCAAGCATAACATAGAAATCGTAGTAGACCGCCTCGTGATAAAAGAAGGTATCGAAAAACGTCTTACAGATTCCATAGAAGCTGTGCTAAAGCTTGCTGAGGGACTGATGGTGGTGGATGTAATAGATGGAGAGCCTATTAATTTTTCAGAAGGCTTCTCATGTCCAGACTGCGGCATCAGTATAGATGAGGTGGAGCCACGAAGCTTCTCCTTTAACAATCCTTTTGGTGCCTGCCCTGAATGTACAGGCTTGGGCTACAAGATGGAGTTTGATGAAAAGCTCATGATTCCTGATACCAGTCTGTCCTTTAATGAGGGAGCTGTTCAGGTTATGGGATGGCAGTCTTCTGCAAAAAAAGGAAGCTTTGCCCATTCACTTTTGGAAGCGTTGGCAAAGGAATACGATTTTTCGCTGGATACACCATATAACCAGCTTCCAGATAATATCAGATATATGTTTATCCATGGTTTTGACCGCTCGGTGGATGTAGTGTATGAGGGACAACGAGGACACGGAGTATATCCTACAGTGTTTGAGGGGCTTATCTCTAATGTCAACAGACGTTATCGTGAGACCTATTCTGACTCCATGAAGCGTGAGTACGAGGAGTATATGTTTTATACTGACTGTCCATGCTGCAAGGGACAGAGATTAAAACCTTCGTCACTGGCGGTAACCATATCTGATCGCAATATTTTTGAGATGACACAGTATCCTATCCATGAGCTGGTGCAGATAGTAGACAATCTTAATCTGACAGAACAACAGCAGAAGATTGGAACTCAGGTTCTTAAAGAGATAAAAGCGAGACTCTCTTTTATGATGGATGTAGGCCTTGATTACCTTACTTTGTCCCGCGGTACAGCTACTCTGTCGGGAGGTGAGGCGCAGCGTATCAGACTGGCTACCCAGATAGGCTCAGGTCTGGTCGGTGTGGCATATATTTTAGACGAGCCTTCCATAGGTTTACATCAAAAAGACAACGACAAGCTGTTGTCATCTCTCAAGGGGCTCAGAGACCTTGGTAACACCCTGATTGTGGTAGAACATGACGAAGATACAATGCTTGCTGCAGATTATCTTATAGATATAGGTCCTCGAGCCGGAAAAGAGGGCGGACAGGTGGTGTGCGCAGGTACACCACAGGAGGTTATGGCCAATCCAGACTCCATCACAGGTGCATATCTTTCCGGAAGACTCAACATACCAGTGCCTTCAGAGAGAAGACAGCCAACAGGCTGGCTTATTATAAAGGGAGCAAGAGAACACAATCTCAAAAATATAGAAGTGGCTTTTCCGTTGGGAATAATGACAGCGGTAACTGGTGTTTCTGGCTCGGGCAAGAGCTCTCTTACCAATGAGATATTATACAAGGAGCTTGCAAAGCGTCTGAATCGTGCACGCACCATTTCAGGAGATTTTGACAGCCTGGAAGGCGTAGAGCTGCTGGACAAGATTATAGATATCGATCAGTCGCCTATAGGAAGGACTCCAAGGTCTAACCCTGCTACCTACACAGGTGTATTTGATCTGATAAGAGATCTTTTTGCAGGTACAACAGAGGCTAAGGAGAGAGGCTACACCAAGGGAAGGTTTTCCTTCAATGTCAAGGGTGGACGATGCGAGGCATGTTCGGGAGATGGTATCATTAAAATAGAGATGAACTTTTTGCCAGATGTATACGTGCCATGTGAAGTTTGCTCAGGCAAGAGATATAATCGTGAGACTCTAGAGGTGCACTACAAGGGCAAGACAATTTTTGATGTGCTTGACATGACGGTGGAAGATGCTCTTGAATTTTTCAAAAATGTGCCTGCCATCAAAAATAAGATTCAGGCTCTGTACGATGTAGGCTTGGGTTATATCAAGTTAGGACAACCATCCACCACATTATCAGGTGGAGAGGCCCAGCGTATCAAGCTCGCAACAGAGCTTTCAAGACGTGCAACAGGCAAGACAATCTATGTATTGGACGAGCCTACCACCGGACTGCATTTTGATGACGTGGCAAAGCTTGTTGACATACTTCGCAAGCTCTCTGACAGCGGCAACACAGTGGTAGTTATTGAACACAACCTGGATGTAATCAAGAGTGCAGACTATATTATAGACATGGGCCCAGATGGAGGAGACAGAGGCGGCACCTGCATAGCCTGTGGTACCCCTGAGGAGATCACCGAGGTCAAGGGAAGTTATACAGGTCAGTATCTGAAGAGGTATTTAAAGTAATTTAATCATGTTTTTATTACAAATAGGCTGGGTGAATAACACCTAGCCTATTGCACTTAATGAGGTCTGCTTGTATAATAGTGTCCAAAGTGTGAAAATATGCCCATTTGGGCTTATCAGTTTTATAGATTACAGGAAGGACGTATTATTATGGCAAGTTCAGATATCGGAATAGATTTGGGTACAGCCAGTATTTTGGTGTATATCAAGGGCAAGGGAGTAGTTCTCAAGGAGCCTTCAGTTGTTGCTTTTGACAGAGATGATAACAAGATTAAAGCAATCGGCGAGGAAGCACGTCTTATGATCGGACGTACACCTGGTAATATCGTAGCTGTTCGTCCTCTTAGACAGGGCGTTATTTCTGATTACACAGTAACAGAGAAAATGCTTAAATATTTCATCC